>NZ_JTJC03000017.1:0-300000 GCF_000817735.3 Scytonema millei VB511283
TTTACTCATGTCGCTCTCTCGGTGCTGTGTACTAGTTATTCGCAGCTTACACCGAGTGAGCTTTTTTACTACCCAACCCACTTTTCAAACACCCTCTTAACGAGGCTGATAACTTAGCTCCCGATCGCTCTACAGAAATTGCTCAATCAAATTATAAGACTGAGCGAATTCTCAGCTTGCTCGATGGCACGTTGTATCAAAGTGTCATTGATGAATCGGGCATTCAGGAGCAACAAAAGTTAGTCGTGTTGATGACTTGCAATACGACACAAAGATTAGATCCGGCGATGTTACGCAAAGGAAGGATAGATTCGATCTACGAGTTCACCCACCAATTCGTGTAATTTAGTCACATTGAATTCAATTCTGCTGAGAATTGAGCCGCTTTGTTACCCAACTCGCTAACCCACTAATAATCGTTCCAGCCATGAGAATACCGATCGCGGGAGTAAAAACAGGTTGCCACAGCTTATACCATAAGTCTAAACCCAAAGGTAAATGCAAGACGTGACCAGTAACCGCGATCGCCAGCCAGAAGAAAGCAAAGAGGACGAGAAAGAAATCTGCTACTAGGGCAAGATTTATCCATTTGAGAAATTGCTCTTTCATATCAATTTCATAGATATTTCTTCAACAACAGACCCAATTTTTCTTGAGTTGCCACAGGCACTTTATTTAGGGGTGTAAGAATAGCATACTTTAAAGCGGAGTGCGCTTCTGAGGCAGGAGGATTTTTACTCAAGCGCCGTACCGTTTCTTGAATCACCATTTGGGCATTCTTGGCATTACGTTGCAGGTTAGCAATTACCATCTCGACGGTAACGCTGTCGTGGTCTGGATGCCAGCAGTCATAATCTGTTACCAGGGCTAGGGTAGCGTAGGCAATTTCTGCTTCTCTGGCTAACTTTGCCTCTGGTAAGTTGGTCATACCGATAACCGTTGCACCCCAACTGCGGTACAGGTGAGATTCTGCTTTGGTAGAAAAGGCTGGACCCTCCATGCAAACGTAAGTGCCGCCACGATGTAGGGTAACATCTGAAAGATTGAGACTGGCGATCGCCTCAGCTACAACTCCCGCTAGTCGATCGCATACTGGATCGGCAAAAGCAATATGGGCGACAATTCCCTCGCCAAAGAAAGTCGAGATGCGATTTTTCGTGCGATCGATAAATTGATCGGGTACGACCATATCTAAAGGTTTCGCTTCCTCCTTCAAGGAACCAACAGCAGACGCAGAGATGATGTATTCTACGCCTAACTGTTTCATAGCGTAGATATTGGCACGAAACGGTAATTCTGAAGGTAAAAGCGTATGATTGCGACCGTGGCGGGCGAGAAAAGCTACCCGCGTTCCTTCTATGGTTCCTGTGATTAAAGCATCTGAGGGCGCACCAAAAGGCGTATCAACTTGCAACTCTTCTACATCCTGAAGTGCTTCCATTTTGTAGAGTCCGCTGCCTCCAATGATGCCAATTTTTGCCTCTGCCACGATTTTCGCTCCACGCAATGCTGCAACGTCAGATTATTCTAAGGCAAATAAGCAACAAAAAACCGCTGCAATCAATTGGCAAGATTGTCAAGCGGCTGACCTCTGGAGTATTTAGCTGTCTCCAATATTTGCAGGATTAAATGATTCCCGGTCCTTTGTGGCGTTGGTCGCCTTCTTCAGTCAGCTTGCCTTGTTCGTCTTCATCCAGTGCTTCTAATGTTTGCTGGCGTTCGGCTTCTTCTGCTTCTTTAATAGCGGTGCGATCGCCTGGAGTTTCGTAATACATTTCGGGTTCAACTGCATAGTTATTCGCTAAACCCTCTTGGTCTACAGTAGCGCCGCCTGTAACGTTGAGGCTTTCAGCACCAGCTTGTTCTTCAGCTGTTTCCCGATAATTTTCACCTTCACGATCCATACGAGCTGCTACCTCTGCTGGAATAATGCCACGATCTGCCGTCGAGGTATCCATCTCGTCATTACGGGTAACTTTTTCTTTAGATCTTGCTTCACTCATGAATTTTCTCCCAATAAATTTGTTTATCGTTGGGATCAATGTAAAACTTTCCTTTAGCTAGATGGATCTACCTTTTGGAGAGTTTGTGTCAGATATAAGAATTGAATATCTCTATCTCAAGATGTAATTTGAGTTAGATTCGTCAGCAATCTTTAATAGCTCAAAAACTAAAAAATAAAATAAAGCTTAGTTATTTTATGCAGTCACATCGTAGTTTTTTCTGCTAACTGCTGATTTCTGACCTCTTGTTGTCATATTTGCATCATTTTTATACTGAAAGCTAGAAGCAGAATATTGGAGGCAAACAACTATGAAGCATGGAGCGTTCTTGAGTTTAGCCTTGACAGCAGTTGTGGGCGCGATCGCCATTCCTATGCTGCCTAGCTTTGCCCAGGCGCAAAGTACAACGAGAATTGGCAATCTACAGCAACGTGCCAGAGGTACGGTCATTTCTGGCGAAGTCGTCAGCGTTGTTGGTAACGATTTCACCCTCAGAGATGGTTCGGGAGAAATTATTGTCGATGCTGGTCCCCGTTGGTGGCGAGAAATTAATCTCAAACCAGGGGAAGAAGTGACTGTAAGGGGTGAGATTAGCAAAAAAAGTGGCGAGTTTGATGTCTTTTCTATCACTCGTGCTAATGGTTCCACGATTGAAATTCGCCCTGCTGAGGGTCCGCCACCTTGGGCAGGCAAGCCAAAGCCCGAACGTCTGCCCGCAGCGACTCAACCAGTAAAACCATAAAGTGGTACTGCTGTAAAACTAGAGCGATTGGCAAGAGAAATACAACATGCAGCAACGACGGATGCTACAGCTACTCGCGATCGCCCTCAGTATTAATAGCTTAGTATTCGTCGGCTGCACTCAACAGCGTCAGTTTGGCAGAGAAAACCAAACATAACTTAATTCCTAACGTTCGGATTCTACAGCGACAGCTTGACCATTGACATGCAGAATGATGGTGTATAGAGATAAAAGCACGATTATGATGAAAGGATTAAAAGGTAAAAATGTACTGGTGACTGGTGCGACGAGTGGAATCGGACAAGCAATTGCCATTCGTCTCGCTGCTGAAGGATGCAATATTGCCATTAACTATCGTAAAAGCCCTGAAGCTGCTGAAGATACTGAAGAGATGGCAATGCAAAAAGCATGTGGTGATATTGAAAACTGTGGTGTCAAATCTTTGCTGGTGCAAGGAGATGTTTCTAAAGAAGAAGACATCATTAACATGGTTAACACTGCGATCGAAAGATTTGGCAGTTTAGATATTCTGGTTAATAATGCTGGAATTCAAACTGAAGCCAATTCTCACGAAATTGAAACGGCAGAGTTTGACCAAGTGCTAACAGTTAATTTGCGAGGTGCTTTTTTGTGCGCCCGTGAAACTATCAAACACATGCTCTCCCAAAATCGCTCGGGAATTATTATCAACATTTCTAGCGTTCACGAAATTATTCCCAGACCGATGTATCTCAGCTATTCCATCAGTAAAGGTGGAATGGAAAACATGACTAAAACCTTAGCATTAGAGTATGCCAATCGAGGAATTCGAGTTAACGCTGTTGCACCAGGAGCCACGATTACACCGATTAACGAAGCTTGGACAGATGACCCAGAAAAGAAGGCAGTCGTTGAAAGTCACATACCGATGGGTCGTGCTGGTACTGCCGAAGAAATGGCAGCAGCAGTTGCTTTTTTAGCTTCGGATGAAGCCGCATACATTACCGGACAAACCCTATTTGTTGATGGCGGATTGACGCTTTATGCAGATTTTCGAGAAGCTTGGTCAGCTTGATTGAAAGTCAAAAGTCAAAAATCAAAAGTCAAACAATGGAAGTTTAAACGAATGAAGTTACTTTACAAACAATGATACTCTTAATTTAAACTAAAACCTTTTTGGCACTGACTACTAATTAAATTGATAAACAACATGTGGGAAAAAGAAGCCTGGAAGCTACTAGAAACCTCCATTATCTACTACCAAGGGCGACCGATTGGCACGCTGGCAGCGCAAGATCCAGAACTAGAAGCACTCAACTACGACCAGTGTTTTATTCGCGATTTCGTCCCTTGTGCCTTAGTATTTCTCATGCATGGCAAGACAGAAATTGTGCGTAATTTCCTGATAGAAACGCTGGCAATGCAACAGAATCACGATCGCGAGATGGATTGCTTTGCGCCAGGACCAGGCTTGATGCCCGCTAGCTTTAAAGTGGAACATGACGGCGACAAAGAATACATAGAATCTGACTTTGGCGAAAGCGCGATTGCTCGCGTCCCTCCCGTCGATTCTTGTCTGTGGTGGATTCTGCTTTTACGAGCTTATGTCAAAGCTACAGGCGACATTACGCTAGCTCATCAATCGGATTTTCAAACGGGCATGAAACTGATCCTAGATTTATGTCTAGTGCATCGGTTTTCCATGTATCCTACCCTCCCAGTTCTAGATGGCTCGTTTATGATTGACCGTCGCATGGGAGTTTACGGGCATCCTTTAGAAATTCAAGTATTATTCTATGCTGCTTTACGGACTGCCAAAGAATTATTATTATCAGAAAATGGCGGCGATCGCTATCTTGATGCTATTCATCAAAGATTAGGCGCTTTAAATTACCACGTTCGCGAGTACTACTGGTTAGATTTACAACGGTTGAATGAAATTTATCGCTTTAAGAGTGATGAATTTGGTCAAGAAGTGGCAAACAAATTTAATATTTATGCTGAATCAATTCCCAATTGGTTAACTGAGTGGTTGCCCGAAACCGGAGGCTACTTAGCTGGAAATCTGCGACCAGGACAAATGGATTTTCGCTTTTTTACACTGGGAAATCTGTTGGCAATTTTAGTTTCCTTGGCTAGCGAATCGGAATCACAAAGCATTATGGATTTGTTTGAACAGCGCTGGCACGATTTGATTGGCTTTATGCCTTTGAAAATTTGTTTTCCTGCTTTAGAAGGTTTAGAGTGGCGGATCGTGACTGGATGTGACCCGAAAAATATCCCTTGGTCTTATCATAATGGTGGTAGCTGGGCAGTTTTACTCTGGTTATTTGCTGCCGCAGCCCAGAAAACAGGACGACAAGAACTGGCGAGTAGAGCGATCGCGCTGGCTGAAACTCGTTTAGTTCAAGATAAATATCCCGAATATTATGACGGTAAGAATGGACGTTTAATCGGTAAAGAAGCCAGAAGTTATCAAACTTGGACGATCGCAGGTTTGTTAGCAGCAAAAGAGATAATGAATAATCCAAAACATATTGAATTATTCAGTTTTGAGGAGGGAATCGAAAGTCCAGGTTGTCACTTGTAGTCATTGCGAGCTACTCAGGGCGATCGCTCCAACTCACTAATATAGCCAATGAAATCATTGGTAATGCAAGCAGCCAATTTTCCCCTAACACAGATTCTCCAGTCAGAGCCGATCTATCTCACAGCGTGGCAATATGTAGAGGCAAATAATAAGGGGTGCAGTTATAGTTTGCACCCCAGTTTTGACATAGAGTTTTAAATTTAGAATTGAACTGTTGTTATATAGCTTCAAGACGCTGGCGCTAGATTTCGGAAAATCTACTCTTGGTTGAGGTTTATTTGTGTTTATCGATTACATCACGCTGATGTTGATTAACATGGTCGCTGGGTTGTTTTTACTGGCGTACTATGTCTATGCTGGCTTGGACGATCCCTACCAAAACAAATGGATTCCTGGGTTTGGAATTACGGGCGCGATTGCACTCACCACTGGATTGCACATGACTTTAACCTGGACTGTCAGAGGCAGTTTCAATATTGCATTTGGTGAAACGAGCGTTCTGTTTGGGATTCTGTTTATTGGTACCTCTATCAGCTTGGCAAAAGGCTGGGAGTTAATTACTCTAGCAATTTATGGTTTCTTTGCTGGGCTAGTCGCAATCGTAGTAGGCGTACGCCTGATAAACTTGGGATTGACGAAACAACCTATCCTCTCAGGCATCGGCTTCATTTTGACGGGATTAGCCGGAGTTTGTGCCGCACCAACACTCTGGTACTTCAAAAATAACCGTTGGTGGCGAATCATTGGAGCAGTCGGATTAATTGCCGCTGCATTAATTTGGGCGCTGACCGGATACATGGCTTATTGGAGTCACTTAGATACTTTTCAGCAGTGGGTTCCCGCACCAATGCGGTAGCCACGGCAACCAAATTGCCCAGTCGCGATCGTCAATGCCTTTGATAGCCTTTGTCAATTGGATGAGAGACAAGATCTGTAGGGGCGCTTTCTCTGTGCGCCCCTACGAGTACATCGCTGTCTTATCAGCTAGGAACAAAGTTCATTGCCACACCATTCATGCAATAACGCTTGCCAGTCGGTTTGGGACCATCATCGAAGACATGACCCAAATGCCCGCCACAGCGACGACAATGGACTTCAACTCTGGTCATAAACAGTGACTTATCTACAGATGTCGCGATCGCACCTTCAATCGGAGTAAAAAAGCTGGGCCAGCCAGTACCGCTGTCAAATTTAGTCTCCGATGTAAATAGCGGTAGGTCGCAACCAGCACAAACATACGTACCTTTGCCATATTGCTTATCTAAGGGACTCGTCCTAGCCCGTTCGGTTCCGTGTTGGCGCAGGACGCGAAACTGTTCTGGTGTTAATGTTTCGCGCCACTCTGCCTCAGGTTTTTCGATTTCAAATTCATTCTTTGCCGTTGCCATATCATTCGATCTCCAAGGTAGATAACGCGATAACAACGCCGTGCCAACTACTGCTGCACCAGCGTGTAAAAAATGTCGTTTTTTCATCATCTATTATTATTCTGACTGATGAGTTGTGGAAACGCGATCGCCCCCAATACAAGCTAAGCAAAAACTCTGAGTTCCGGCTGAGATGAAAATTAAAGCTAGCTAAGAATCATTGACTTCTGACTTCCTCGATCGTTTATCTGTAGAATTATTGTCAATAGTTCGCAATTACTCCAATCCCGAACCATTAAGGCTGGGACTAGGCATTCTTACTTGCTCTATTTGTTAATTCGTCGTTAATTTGTCATCGTCAGAGATCGAGCTTATGAAAGGATTGTCAACCAAAAATCTCTCTTTAGCTTACGACGGTACGCCGATTATCCATGACTTGAATTTGGCAATCCCTAGCGGACAAATTACTGCTTTAGTCGGTGCAAATGGTTGTGGTAAATCAACCTTATTACGGGGACTAGCCAGATTACTCAAACCTCGTGGCGGTGCGGTCTATCTCAATAGCAGTTCGATTTTACAGCTTTCTACCAAAGAAGTTGCCCAGCAGTTGGGAATTTTACCCCAAGCTCCAGTCGCACCAGAAGGATTAACAGTACGAGACTTAGTAGCACAAGGGCGTTATCCTTATCAAAACTGGTTGCAACAGTGGTCGGTACAGGATGAAAAAATCGTTCAACAGGCGCTGTTGACTACAGATTTACTAGATCTTGCCGAGCGATCGCTTGACACTTTATCAGGCGGACAACGACAGCGAGCTTGGATTGCGATGGCTTTGGCGCAAGATACGGAGATTTTACTTTTGGACGAACCGACGACTTTTCTCGATTTAGCCCACCAGATAGAAGTTTTAGATTTGTTGTATGAGTTAAACCATCAGGGACGGACAATCGTGATGGTGTTGCATGACTTAAATCAAGCGTGTCGTTATGCCGATTATTTAGTAGCTGTCAAAGATGGTCGAATTTTTGCCGCTGGATCGCCCAAGCTAGTAATAACTGAAGATACGATCCAAGAGGTTTTCGATCTGGAGTGTCGTATCGTTGCCGATCCAGTTTTGGGAACCCCAATGTGCGTACCGATAGGACGTAAGGGCAAGGGAAATAGATCGTAAAGTTATCAGGGAGCAGAGAGCAGGGAGCAGGGAGGAAGAGAGCTGCTCTTGAGCTGGGGGAGAAAGAACCCAACAGCCGACTTACGACTTACGACTTACGACTTACGACTTACGACTTACGACTCACCTGTTGCTAATGACTACCATCGCTATTATTGCTGGTACATATCAACCCGATCGCTGTGGTACTGCCCACTATACCGCTTATTTAAGACAAGCTCTGGCAGAACAGGGAGTGAATTCGATCGTACTCACAACTCAGGCTGCGGCGATCGCGATCGACGATCCTAACGTTAAGGGAGTTGTGACGGATTGGGGATTGTCTCAAATATTATCTCTAGTCCGTGCTGTCAAATCTACTGCTGCCGATCTGCTGCACATTCAACACGCAGCTGGGACGTACCGCTTTCAACGCCCGATTTTTCTCTTACCACTCCTGTTACGAGTTTTTGGCTACCGAAAACCAATTGTCACCACCGTGCATGAGTATGGTTGGTGGGAATGGCAACCAAGAGGAATTCCACCTCAGTTTTTGGAATGGCTGAAAATGTGGGGACAACAGCGGGGATGGTGGGATCGAGAAGATGGTTTTTTACTCACGGGAAGCGATGCCATGATTACGACTAACGCCGAGGCAGAAAGTGTCATCCTCAAACGAATGCCAAATTATACCGATCGCTTGCACCGAATTGCGATCGCTGCAAATATTACAGTAGTCCCGATCGATCGCCAACAGGAGCGACAGCAGCTACGACAGCAATTTGGTTGGTTGCCAGGTAGTTTTGTGGTTGTCTTTTTTGGCTTTCTGCACCCGGTTAAAGGAATCGAGTATCTATTATCGGCATTTAGGCAAGTTGTGACTCAACAGCCCCAGGCGCGATTGTTATTACTGGGAGGTGTAGAAAGTTTGGCTTTACAGGGAGAAGCAGCTAAATCTTATTGGGATCGGCTGCAACTATTAGTGAAGGAACTCCATCTGAGCGATCGCGTTTCGATGACGGGTTATGTCAGTGGTGAAACAGCTTCTCACTACCTCTCTGGAGCCGATCTGGGCGTGTTACCCTTCAATCATGGTGTGACGCTCAAAAGCGGCTCCTTACTGGCTTTAATGGCGCATGGTTTGCCTGTAATTGCTACTCGCAGCACCCCACCAGATCCCGATTTATTAGCTGAAAATCTGCTGGAACTCATACCAACTCGTAATGTCGCAGCACTAACCGAGGCTTTGCTTAAACTCATTTTAGATAAATCGAGATGCGATCGCCTCAGTGCCACAGCCAGTAAATTGAGCGATCGCTTTACCTGGTCTGCGATCGCCAAAGCACACACCGATATTTATCAGCAATTACTAGCAACCAAGAAACAAAATTAACTGACAACCGATAATTAATAACAGCCAATGCCATTTGTCACCAGAATAGTTCCCCAGCGAGTTTTCTGAAAAGTCTGAAATTCTGCTCGCCATTGTTTTTGTAACTCAGTCGGAAAAACTTGTTCGCCCTTGCCTTCTAAAAAAATCGTGCAGGCTTCAGTTGCCATAGCTTGAAAATCTTGTTGGCTAAACTTATTTTCAACACCTGGATTGGGAAAATCAATTCCTGGGGCGCGAAAATAGATTTCAATTGGAGTTCTGACCAGCTTTTTTCCTGCCTCAACAGCAAAGATAGGTTCCATAGTTAGGAGTGGTTCGGGCGTTTTGGCAAGTGCTGCAACTGTTTGATAATAACTGGGATTCTGATTATTTGCCCATTGCTCGTATAACGAGGGAAACGTCGTTGAAAATTGATACAAAAAGATCGATATATAAATAATTAACGCCACAAAATTTGCCGCGATCGCACTTAAAGGGAGACGTTGGCAAAATTGGTAAATTCCCACTCCTAGCCCAAATATACCAAAAGCAAATGCTGGTGCAGCACCAGACATGTAATGAGGAAAGAAGTTAGAAGAAAGAAAGGTGCTGGTTACGACTAAGCCAAGAAATGCTAAAGCGGAAAATCTTAATTTTCTTTGCCAGATAGCAGTATAGATAAGTCCGCCGCAACCAAGTAGATATAAATATATATCTTTTTTAGCTTGTAAAAGAACAAACAAACGCTCGAATCTGCCAGTTGCTTCGCGGTTTATTTGCCCGAATACAATTTGGTCAAGACTGTGGGGGACAAACACAAAATAGATAAATAAGATAAATATTGCTAGAACACCGAGTAAAAAATATTTTTTTAATTCTCGCGATCGCTGCACTCTTGTCTCTTCAGAGTAAATCATCGCCACAGCCAGAAAAGAAAAATTTAATAAGTTAGGTAGAAATAGTAATACTGACGATCCAAATAAGAGAGCTTGTATGATTGGTTTCCATTTCCACTGCTTTTGACAAACACCTAAATAAAAGAAGAAAATTAAAAAATTATTTGCAATTTGTCTAATTGCCAGAAAGCGAAAATCCTGAAACATCAGCTCGTGAAATGTCAGGTAAAATAAAATGGCAAGAATGGCGGCTGAAGAATTATCTCGTAACTTTTTACAAGTTAAATAAAAAGGAACGACAGCAAAGCAATTCAAAGCAAGAAATAACAACCGTACCCAGTACATATTTCCGGTTAATTTCAAAACGATGCCACTGTACAGAGGTAATAGCGGCAAATGCCAAAGCGGAAAATCTTTGTGTGGTACGAGTCCTTCCAGCATCAATCTGCCCGCTTCTGCATAAACTCCTTCGTCAGTAAATGGGAATGCCGCTAAATGTAAGTAACGGGCTTGCAGGTAGAAGAAAAAGCAGGCGATGAAGAATGATGGCAGAACGAGATCCCAGCCCCGATTAGACTTGCGGCGTAAATCTTCCTTACTTCTTCTAAATCTGAGATTTTGTGGCAAGCGTAGACAGAAATTTAAGTTAGTAGTATTGACATACAGTTGATTCTACTGCTGGGAGCGAGAATTTGCGATCGCATCTAAGGAGATCCCCCCAACCCCCCTTAAAAAGGGGGGCTATTTGTTACACCGTTGATGGAGAGGCTAGGGGGAATCGAAACTGATGCTGGGAAAAATTAATGATTCTTTGTATAAACTGAGCGATCGCTTATTACCAACCGCTTTCCTTACCAGCTAACTCCATTGTCACAGTGCGATCGCCATAGTTTTGCTATTTATCTCGTAACATAGCTCAATTTCAGCAAAATTTAACTCTTACTCAGAAGACACCTCAATCGCCCTTAGCAAGAGAGATTAGGGAGAAATTTGCGATCGCCATTACAAGTTTTATAAGTATAAATACTCTAGCTTTGGGACTCAGCGATCGCGATCGTTTCCAAAAACAAGTTTGTTTGTATTTTGTAACTATTTATATAAAACAAATACACAAAATTGTTTTAATAGGTTAATTTAAGCTTGAGTAGAGCTTTCAGCTGATATCAGAGGAAATATTACTTTCATTACTTCATAGATACTGATTTACTCTCTTTTTTATCTTAAGATGCCCTTTCATTTCCCTTGCCCTTGCCAGATAATGACAAGTAATCGAACCAAAAACGGCAATAAGCAGGCTAGTTGAAGCGCCTTCTTGAGCCAGAGCCATAACAAAACAACGATAGGAGCCAACCCAACGTGAAACTTGCAGTCTACGGAAAAGGTGGCATCGGTAAATCTACAACTAGCTGTAACATTTCTGTCGCTCTTGCCAAGCGCGGTAAAAAGGTTTTACAAATCGGCTGCGATCCAAAGCACGATAGTACCTTTACTCTGACAGGATTTTTAATTCCCACCATTATCGACACGCTTCAGTCAAAAGACTATCACTACGAAGATGTCTGGGCTGAGGACGTGATTTATAAAGGATACGGCGGCGTAGATTGCGTCGAAGCAGGAGGACCACCAGCAGGTGCGGGTTGCGGTGGTTACGTTGTCGGCGAGACAGTCAAGCTGTTAAAAGAACTCAACGCCTTTGACGAATACGACGTAATTCTATTTGACGTATTGGGTGACGTGGTATGTGGTGGCTTTGCTGCCCCATTAAACTACGCTGACTACTGCATGATTGTCACCGATAACGGCTTTGATGCTTTGTTTGCTGCCAACCGTATTGCTGCTTCCGTCAGGGAAAAAGCACGCACGCACCCCCTACGACTAGCAGGATTGATCGGCAATCGTACCGCTAAACGCGACCTGATCGATAAATATATCGAATCCGTACCCATGCCCGTATTAGAAGTATTGCCACTGATCGAAGATATTCGCGTCTCTCGCGTCAAAGGCAAGACTTTGTTTGAAATGGCTGAATCCGATCCTTCCCTGAATTACGTCTGCGATTACTATCTCAACGTTGCCGATCAAATTTTGGCACGTCCAGAAGGTGTTGTCCCGAATGACTCGCCAGATCGCGACTTATTTGCCCTATTGTCTGATTTTTACCTCAATCCCACCAAACCACCTGTTCCAACTCCAGAAGAAGAACTAGACTTGATGATGGTTTGATCGGTCTAGTATTTTTGGATGAGGTGTACAGTAGATGGCATTTTTCACAGACTTAACGGCATCTTTAAAACAAAAGTGGGTGCAATTCTTTCATGCCAATCATGCTTGGATTGCTAAGCAAATGGAAGTAGAATACGTCACCACGCCCGATGGTGGAAGGCGACCATCTTCTAACCTCATCCTGGGAGTTGTGAGCGCGCTGGAACCGCAATTAGCGGAATTGATGATTCCTTTTACGAAACTCAATCCCGATCTCAACGCTTTGATTGACGTTCTGGAGTTAAATTTTGACCCAGAAAAGATGCAAAGCGATCGCCCGCATAATCCGATGGGAAACCCCCATCCCCATAACCCAGATACACAAAACTCAGACGCACAAATGGATGCGCTCATGGGTATGATGGACGATCGCGCCGAAAGCGAGTTGGATGCATTATCTAGGGGCAATGTCCCTCCTACAACAGCGCAGGCAACTGGACAAACACCTGACGTAAAAAAAAATTTTAGTCAGTCTGACTTCGGCGATATCTGGGCGGACGAACAGCCTGCGAGTTCTAACCGTCCTAGAGAGGGTAAAACTGGCGACGACGAGATTTCACGTTTATTTCCTGAATTTTGAGGGAGCAGGGAGCAGGGAGCAGGGAGCAGGGGTTAAGAGAGCTGGGGGAGCTGAGGAAGCTGAGGGAGAAAAAACACTCACCACGCACCACGCACCACGCACCACTCTCTTTCCCAACTCCCGACTCCCGGCTTTCGCCTCCCCATTCATCCTTTAAATCAGAAGGGGAGAACACCGATTTATGACTTTGACACAACCGGAAGCGCTAAATTTTGAATGCGAGACTGGGAATTATCATACGTTTTGTCCGATTAGTTGCGTCGCGTGGCTCTACCAAAAAATTGAAGATAGTTTCTTTTTAGTAATTGGGACGAAGACCTGCGGCTATTTCTTGCAAAATGCTATGGGGGTGATGATTTTTGCCGAACCCCGCTATGCGATGGCAGAACTAGAAGAAGGGGATATTTCCGCCCAGTTGAACGACTATGAGGAGTTAAAGCGATTGTGCGAGCAAATTAAGCGCGATCGCAACCCTAGCGTAATTGTCTGGATCGGTACTTGTACCACCGAAATCATCAAAATGGACTTGGAAGGCTTAGCACCCAAGTTAGAATCCGAGATTGGTATCCCCATCGTGGTAGCGCGGGCAAACGGCTTAGACTATGCCTTTACCCAAGGGGAAGATACAGTACTGGCAGCAATGGCAGCCCGTTGTCCGAATGAAGCACCCGTAGCCGAGACTGAGAAAAACGAACGCAACGCAATTCAAAAACTCCTCCACTTTGGGAAGAAAAAAGAAGAACTTGCCCAAGAAGAATCTGAGTATGTCGATCATCCGCCACTGGTACTATTCGGTTCTCTACCCGATCCGGTTGTTACCCAACTTACCTTGGAATTGAAAAAGCAGGGAATCAAAGTTTCTGGTTGGCTACCTGCCAAGCGTTACACCGAACTACCAGTTCTAGAAGAAGGGTATTATGTCGTTGGTGTCAACCCCTTCTTATCGCGGACGGCAACAACTTTAATGCGTCGTCGCAAGTGCAAACTCATCGGCGCACCCTTTCCAATTGGTCCCGATGGGACTCGCGCCTGGGTTGAAAAAATTTGCTCTGTATTCGGCATCACTCCCAAAGGATTAGACGAACGAGAAGCTCAAATTTGGGCAAATTTAGAAGATTACGTGCAATTAATTCGCGGTAAATCTGCCTTCTTCATGGGAGATAATTTACTGGAAATCTCTCTGGCAAGATTTCTAATCCGTTGTGGCATGACCGTACCCGAAATCGGTATTCCATATATGGATAAACGCTACCAAGCGGCTGAATTGGCAATGCTAGAAAAAACTTGTCAAGAAATGGGCGTACCATTACCTAGAATTGTTGAGAAGCCGGACAACTACAACCAAGTTCAGCGAATTTATGAGTTGAAGCCAGACTTAGTCATTACTGGTATGGCTCATGCTAACCCCCTAGAAGCACGGGGAATCAATACCAAGTGGTCTGTAGAGTTCACTTTCGCCCAAATTCACGGCTTTACCAACGCCCGCGACATTCTCGAATTGGTGACTCGACCCCTACGCCGCAATAACAACCTCAAAGACTTGGGTTGGGACAAGTTAGTCAAGGAAGAAGCCAAAATTTAGCAAAAGTCAAAAGGCAAAAGGCAAAAGTCAAAAGTTAAAAGCCAAAATGCTTAACCAGAGCGACACTCTGCATTCTAGCCGTAAAGTTAAGCAACCTACTAATTGTAGAGACGTTCTTTCACACGTCTCTACTTTTTGCTTTTTGCGCTCAGATAGCAGCCATATGTATATAAATAACTTATTCTTCTGGTCAGAGGGAGTTAAAAATCCGATCGATTAGCTTGGTAAAGAATGGCAACAAAACTTGTGAAACCTTGCCCACCTTAGACGTGATGGCGATCGCTCTGCTGTTTTAGCTGGCGTAAACTCTCTTGACTACAACCAAATATAAATCCTAGAGTCGATCCGACAACAAGATACTTACGCTCTAAACTACGATAAATTTCAGCAGTGTAAGGACTTGGTAAAGCACGACCAATAACCCAGCCAATCCCTGCTCCTAGTAAAGCAGTCACAATACCTGAGAAGATAATCCTTTTGGAATTCATCTTTGACTTTAGTTTCATGATTGAGAAGTATCTTTCTGAAATTTGGCTGTCTGGCTAGGAACAGCAGCAATCATTTCCTGAACTATGGAGTCATTCGGTTTTGGTCGATCGGAAGGATCGCTGTCCAGAAAACGACTTTCTAAAGTTTTAAATACCACATATAACACTGGCACTACTAGTAAACTCAAGATAGTTGCAACTAGCAGTCCTCCAAACAGGGCTGTCCCAATCGACCAGCGCGAAGCTGCTCCTGCTCCCGTAGCAATGACTAGCGGGAAAAACCCTACCAGGGATGAAACTGCCGTCATCAAGATGGGACGGAAGCGTTCTCCTGCTGCTTTCTGAGCTGCCTTAATAATAGTCAGACCTTCTGCTCTAGCTTGGTTGGCAAACTCCACAATCAGAATTGCATTTTTACTTGCAAGACCGATGAGCGGTAGTGGTAAATATGTAGTGATAGCTAGCTCAAGCCTGTAAGCAGGCATTGTAGTAGTGGATGAAATACCAAATAGCACCAAGATGATTTTCTAGTTTTTTTGAAAAAGATAGAGTGGCTCTAACTAGGCGAGAAATTCGTTGACGCATAGTATTGTTAAAGCGCTCAATATGATTAGTTTTACCACTCTCTCTTTTTACTGGTCGGTGACGTTTTTTTGGAATAACGTTTTCATAGGATGCCCAAAAATCTGTGTGACAAATAGCGCATTGGCGATAAAGGGATGGTAGAGAGTTCCATAATCCTATGGCTCCTTGTTTGCTCCGATCGCCAACGTAAACTCCCACAATTTCTCTAGTGTTTCTGTCCATTGCCAGCCATATCCATTGCTGATCTCCCTTGCAATCTACAAATGACCAAGCCTCATCACATTCAACAGTTAATTTTCCCTTGGGCTTGCCTGAAACGTTTACCTGACGGGAAACATGAGCATATTTATCATTGACATAGTCTTGTAGCAAGGTTGATGAAACTTGAGCAGACCGAGCAATTCCAGCCAGGGGAATCTTTTCAAGTAAAAGTCGATCAATTAGTTCTTTAGTTTCTTGGTTAATAACTTTCTTTGTTGGATTTTCTACAAACTGTCTTTGACAGTCTTGGCACTGAAATTTAGGTTTTTTATTATGAATTCTGCCATTTTTAACGACGTGATGAGAATGACAGCGAGGACAAGTAGGTCTGGGCTCTGACATCGGCGCTGCAATCATTAAAGTTTGACTTGTTTTGAACTTATTAGACTTATTATTCTAACATTTTGGCTTAGTTTAAAAGGTTTGAGCAACAAAAAATTTTAGCTGTTAAGCCTAATGAGCCTTATTAAGCTGAAGTAACGGAAATAATTTAAGTTAGTAAGTAGAAATTTTCACTACATATCTACCACTACCTATTGTTTTTCTGACACGAAGACAAAGCTTTTACTACCCACGCGGGAGATTGCAGTCGTGGGGATTAAAATCCTAGGTTGAGAATTCCAAACAATTCTTGCCTCTACCTGTTGTCCGTCGCGGAGGTTTCCTTTGGCATTCGGAAAACGTGCCTTGACGAGGATAGTTTGCAGGTTTGGATGGATGTTGGGTGAGATAAAGCTGACTCGCCCTTGTCCCCAACTCTCACCAGTACTAGGAGCAATGAGTTCTACAATCATTCCCTGGCGCAGTTGTCCAGAATGGCTAGCAGGAACGGAGAGTCGCAGATCGAGGTAATCGTTACGGGTAATTGTGGCGATCGCCTCACCCGTAGACACGTAATCCCCTTGCTTCACAGGTAAATCTCGGCAGTGTTTGACTTGTGTGGTTTTCTGCTGGTAAACGCTTGAGTTAATTGAGTTCCAACGTCACTACCCACAAATTGAAATTACCATTTATTGCTTCAGTGCTTTGTGTTTTTATGGTTTTACAGTCAGCGATCGCACTATCCCTGCTGAGACGGTGGCGGGACGATCTCGATCCCGTACTTAGGGGCAGTGGTAAGAATTCTGTCTAGGTCTTCAGGACTCAGCGATGCTCCAGGGGTAATCTGACCATTTACCGCTTTTCCCACTTCAGCAATAAATTTCTCAAATCCAGCGGGAGTTACCCAAACCAACATCTTAGCATCTGTAACAGTCAGATTTGTAAATCGGTGTAGCTGACCTTGAGGGGAATGGAGAAAAGTTCCAGCCGTTGCCACGAGAGTACGATCGTCAAGCTGAAATTCAATCTCTCCCTCTTGAACGTAGAATGATTCATTTTCTCGCTGGTGGCGATGCAGAGGCGTACCGCCTTGAGGCGCAACGATGACTTCACAAAGCGCATAGGCTTCTCCCGTCTCTTCACCAATTGCCTTGAAGGTATAGAGGTCTTGACCAAAGTAGTAAGAACGACCTTGACCTGGTTGAACGTAAATTCCGTTTTGATGAATTGTCATTGCAACTACTCTTTTAATACTGCGACGTAAATAGATGCTACCAGCTAATGCTCGTATGACAAAAATTGGTTCAAATACTGTATTTTGGAGTGTATTATACGTACTCCAAGCCTAGATGTAGTGCGGCTCGAATTTTTGGCAACAGTATCACCATTAATAGCTACCTGCTTTGGTTGGGAGAACAATGACAAATAATCTGTTATTCGACAATAACTTATGGGCGATACAAGATTCGAACTTGTAACATCCTGCTTGTAAGGCAGGCGCTCTACCGTTGAGCTAATCGCCCGTGTAGCCGTTTTTCTCACGGATGTTTATCATAGCAAACATCTACGATTTAGATCCAGCTTTTCCAAAAATTATTTTTTACTTGGAAGTGAGTAGCGAGCAGTTATCAGTGACCAGTTATCAGTTATCAGTGACTAGTGGCTGGTGGCTAGTGACTGGTATTGCTCCCCGACTCCCTATTTTAAATTCAACAACTTATGCAACAGGTCTAACTTATGCCCTCTGGTCAAACTCACGATCGCATTACTCTCTGGAGTTTACCTGTCATCGCCGGGATCGCCTTCGGACAAACTCAGAGCGGCAACATTACATTAATCCTATCCGGGGCATATTTATTTAGTGGACTGATGTTTGGTCCCGACTTAGATCTCTACTCCCGACAGTACCAGCGTTGGGGTTGCGTGCGCTGGATTTGGATACCCTATCAAAAAACTGTCAAACACCGTTCTATACTGTCTCACGGATTCGCGATCGGCACGATCCTCCGCCTTGTCTACCTTGCCATCTGGTTAAGTATTTTAGGACTTTTCTTTTTGGGAATCGCTCAATTCGCGTGGAATATAGGATGGCACTGGCAAACCTTGTGGGAAACGGTCAAGCGATCGCTAACTCGTCACACCACCGAATGGATCGCGCTCTGTCTCGGACTAGAATTAGGAGCGATGAGCCACGTTATCAGCGATTGGAGCCATTCTACCTATAAACGCCAGCAGAAACAAAAAAGCCGCAATCTCCCACCGCGACGTGGCAAAATAGTCAGAAAAAAGGAGACAGGAGATAGAAGAGAGCTGAGGAAGCTGAGGGAGCAAAGGAAAAGTCGTAAGTCATAATTTGCTCAGCAACTACCAACTACCAATTACCAACTACCAATGACAAATGACAAAATCGCCGCCCTACAAGATCTAATTAATGTAGTAGCCAAATTACGATCGCCTGATGGTGGTTGTCCTTGGGATTTAGCCCAAACACCAGAAACATTAATTCCCTACGTGACGGAAGAAGCTTATGAGGTCGTTGACGCAATTCGGAGTGGAGATAAAAATGCGATCGCCGAAGAACTAGGCGATTTACTATTACAAGTCGTCCTGCAAGCTCAAATCGCTTCAGAATCAAATGATTTTAGCCTTGCAGAAGTTGCCGAAGGCATTACCCAAAAACTAATTCGTCGCCATCCTCACGTCTTTGGCGATATCACTGTAGAAAACGTCGAACAAGTGCGGCAAAATTGGGAAGAAATCAAAGCTGCTGAAAAAGGTGAATCGCCAATTGCAGCAGAAAAACTGACCAATAAACTTTTACGATATGCGCGAACACTCCCACCCCTCACCGCTGGAATGAAGATTTCACGCAAAGCTGCGGCAGTCGGTTTTGAATGGGACAATGTAGAAGGAGTCTGGGAAAAATTTAACGAAGAATTGGCAGAATTTCAACAGGCGATCGCTCAAGAATCTCCCGCAAGGCAACAAGAAGAACTGGGAGATTTGCTATTTGTCATTATTAACCTGGCACGGTGGTACGATCTCGATCCTGATGCAGCCTTACAAGGTACAAATCAGCGTTTTATTCAGCGCTTATCTCATGTAGAAACATTAGCAGGTCGTCCCCTAACAGATTACTCTTTAGAAGAATTAGAAACTCTCTGGCAGCGTGCCAAAGCTCAGCTAAATCGGTCAGATAATTTGCCGTAATGCTGCTATTTGTACCGTTACAAACCCAAATCTACGGCAATTCTATGGGCGCAAGCAAATCCTGAAAATGCGACTGCATTCAATCCTTGCCCTGGAAATGTACTATCACCAACGCAATACAATCCAGGTACAGCCGTGCGATTAAACGGCATTCCTAACAATCCCAATAACTTACGCTGAGGTATGGGTCCATACGTCCCGTCGTCTCGTCCTAAAAAGCGGCGATGAGTGCGAGGCGTGCCTACCTCCATATAGTCTAAACCCGCATCTAAACCAGGAAAAATCTTTTCGAGGCGATCGATCAAACGTCCAGCTGCATCTTCTTTCTTCTGTTCGTACTGAGTCGGCGATAACCCTTGCCAGTCCTCTATCCAACTGGGGGTAAAAGTGTGGACGATATGATATCCATCAGGCGCTAACTGGGAATCTAATAAAGTTGGAATCGAAACAAAAATCGTTCCTTCTGCTGCCTCCATCTTGCTCCAATCTTCTAATAAAACATGGTGGCATTCCGTTCCTGGTGCTAACACATCTGCTTTAACTCCTAAGTGCAAATTGAGAAAACCAGGAGATTTTTGATATCTTTGTTGCCATTTCTGTTCCGAGGGAGGCATTTTCTCGGCTGGCAGTAATTTTTCAAATGTATCCCAACGAGTTGCATTAGAAACAACGCGCTTGGCGCGATAGACTTCTCCTGATGCCAGTTGCACGCCTACCGCACGTCCGTTTTCAGTCAGAATATTTGTTACCCTCGCTTCATACTGAATTTTCCCGCCAGCCTTTTCTAACCCCTCTACTAATTTCAGTGCAATTTGACCCACACCCCCTTTAGGGTAATTAATCCCGCCATAGTGTCTGTCTGAAAACACCATCCCTGCATTAATCATCGGTGTCATATCGGCAGGTACGACCGACCAGATGTAGCACTCCATGTCAATAAACTGCAACAACTGTGGGTCTTTAATGTAGCGTCGTGCCACATCGCCGACATTTTGAGGCAAATACTTAGCCAACCCCAAACACGATAAAGGATGCTGGAAGAAAACTCGCGTCAAATACCGAGGTTCTTCTAACGATAGCAAGTCCATACTGTTGAGACAGTTGAAAACTTTCCAGCACTCGTTGTAAAATTTGCGGATGCCTTGGCGCTCGTGGGGAAAATAGGCTGTCAGTTCTTGCAAAAACTTCTCATAATTGCGGTGAACTTTTAAGTCTAAACCTTTGGGTAAATGGTATTGAACTTGCACGGGATCGGGAGTTGTTTCCAGGCTCACATCAACTGCGGCTAAGGCTTTAGTCAGTAAGTTGGTCGTGCCTTGCGTCCCGAAGCCAAAAATCATTGATGCCCCAACATCAAAACGGTAGCCTTCTCGCTCGAAGTATCCCGCACTACCACCAGGAATCAAGTAGCGCTCTAATACTAGGACTTTAGCGCCTTTGGCTGCTAGTTGAGTTGCTGTCACCAATCCCCCAATGCCTGAGCCGATGATGATGGCATCAAATGAGGAGTGAGGAGTGAGGGGTGAGGGGTGAGGGTTAGCGGCAGGTAGAACGGCAGGCATGAGGTTAGCAGTTGAAAAGTCTTTACTAAATTTATAGTGTACCTTTTCTGTCTCTCGCTCCTCGCTCCTCGCTCCTCACCCCTAAAAAAATGGGGATTAGCCGCACTTGCTGACCAATCCCGTCTGCCGATCCTTAAAGAGAGGAGAACACTTGAGAAACAATATAAACTCGATTGAGAATAAATGTCAATACTAATGAAAAATATTCTCAACTGTTGCCAAGATGACCTACCTGATGTAAAGGCGATAAATTTTGCGTTTCTACTACTGACAACTGACAACTGACAACTGACAACTGACAACTGACAACTGACAACTGACAACTGACAACTGACAACTGACAACTGACAACTGATAACTGATAACTGAATAACTGATAACTGAAAAAGAGTATGATGATTCAACAATTGCATCACCTTGCCTTCTAGAGATTCATGACATTGCAACTGCGCGTTTACGTTCCTCCCCACCCGTTAATTCAGCACTGGTTGGGTGTTGCTCGCGATGCTGATACTCCTTCTGTGCTATTTAAAAGCGCAATGACAGAACTAGGACGATGGTTGACCTACGAAGCAGTACGTGAATGGTTGCCAACAGAGGAATTAACCGTGCAAACGCCTCTAGCGACTTGTCCGGCAACGATGATTAATCCGACAGTGCCGATCGCGATCGTCCCAATTTTACGAGCGGGGTTAGCATTGCTAGAGCCAGCGCAAACTGTACTACCTATAGCATCGATTTACCATCTCGGTTTGGTGCGTAATGAAGAGACGTTAGAAGCAAGTTGCTATCTGAATAAATTACCAGCTCAGTTCCCACCTGGGACGCGGGTGTTGATTACCGAACCGATGTTGGCAACGGGAGGTTCGATTACGATGGCAATGAGCGAACTGACTAAACGTGGAGTCGATCCGGCGCTAACACGAATAATTTCCATTGTTGCCGCTCCCCCAGCTTTACAAAAATTAAGTGTGGCGTATCCCGGCTTGGTTGTATATACTGCAACCATTGATGAGGGAGTGAATAGCCAAGGATTTATCGTGCCAGGATTGGGAGACGCAGGCGATCGCACCTTCGGTACATAAGGTTCAGCACATAAGGTAAGATGCAGCTGGGATCGTATTCTTTGGGATGGTGAGATTGTGAGTCAGCGTGATGGATTTAGCACTGGATTTATCGCCGGGACGATTGTAGGAGGCGTGTTAGGAGGCGCGATCGGCGCACTACTAGTTACCCAAAGATCGTCAGAACAAGCAGCCGATCCAGATCGACGCAATGCCAATCTAGCCGGATCTAACAACAGGCGATCGCGGCGACAATTTAAAGCTGCTTCAGAACAGAGTATCGAAATCGCTCGCCGCAGCTTAGAAGATAAAATTGCCCAGTTGAATGAGACAATTGACGAAGTACGCTTGACGTTAGGACAAGTCAATGGGGAGCGGGTAGGGGATTCCGAGCGTGTCCCGCACCGAGAAGAAGACATCGCGCCCTAGAATAGTATTATTCTATTTCGGGTTGCTAATGCTAATGGATGATGTCACCATCAACCAGCTCCCTCCTTTGCTAGTCGCAAAGATCGGTTAGATTGAAAAGAATTGTGGCTATTGATATTTGACAGGAAAGTTACCCATCTATGAGTTCAACCCAGCTACTTGTAAATACACTTGCAACCTTCATCCAAATTTATTCTGTTCTCATTATTATTCGGGTCTTGCTGACCTGGTTCCCCAGTATTGACTGGTACAATCAGCCTTTTGCAGCGTTGAGCCAGATTACAGACCCCTACTTAAACTTGTTTCGCTCAATTATCCCGCCTCTAGGTGGGATTGATATTTCTCCCATCTTGGCAATCCTTTTACTCAATTTGGCGGGTAGTTTGGTCGGTGGACTGAGTGGATCTCCGACAATGGGTTTTTAATTGTGATTGGTTATTGGTCATTGGTCGCGAATCAATTAGCGATCGCTCGCAGTTAACCCAGAGTATAAACATTTTTGTAAGGGTATGTTGGCGTAACATGCCCTTACAACTTTATTTGATTGGGATGCATTCCAGCAATTACCTAACGCATCCTACACGATTATTGTTACAAACGAATGACGAATGACGAATGACGAATGACACCTTATTTACGAATTTGGGCAGCAAAACCTGCTGCTTTAAATTGTTTCAACTGTAAAGGTAGAGGTTGATTTGCCGGAACGGAGAGTCGCATTTCAAAATCGCTAACTCCTGGTGGAATTTCGGGAATTGAACCCAGACGAGTACGGTTTTGAATCATCGGGTCGTTATTAGCATCATAAACTCGTCCGAAAATATCAGCATCATAAACAGTTTTATTCGTGGAATTTTCAGCTTTACCAGTGACGATAAAGCACTTTGCTGCCCTAGTGTTACCACCACTTGTCACTGCTCCTGCTGCTAGCTCGGCGGGACACTCATGATAATCAAGATTAGTTAATTTAATTTGAGTCAGGGCATGAGCAGGGGGTATATATAACCAGGCGCTAAACCAGGCGATCGCTCCCACAAAGCAAGAGAAAACTAAAGCCAGAATCCGCCGCATATTTTTAACTGTAATCATAATCGGGACTATAGCAATCCTAAATGATTCGTAAATTTTGGGTGTTGTTTGTTGGCGGTAAACGCTGCGCTACACTCCGTGAAGACGGTTGACTGTTAACAGTTAACTGTCAACCACCATAACAATAAGTTTATAACTCAAGTAAGACTGCTATAAAACCTCAGCTTACCCTAATCAGTGACCAGTGACCAGTTATCAGTGACCAGTGGTAATTGGTAGTTAGTAATGGGAATTGGTTGACAGTTGACAGCTGACGGTAATTATTCTCCCTTGTCTCCCCCCTCTGCCTTGTCTCCTCACTCCTCGCTCCTCACTCCTCGCCCCTCTGTAATAATTAAGAAAATAGAAATTAGCAGTAACGTGCTATTGGCTATGACTCCAGGTGAGATAGAAGCAGCCTTGCAAGCAGCGATCGCCCGCTGCGATGCCATAAATTGCCCTTTGAATCCACAGCAGCAACAAATTCTGCGGCAAGTGGTGTTGGAATCGCTGTACAACGAAGGGGGGGGAAATAGTAATCGTCAAGAGTGGCAGGAAATAAATCCTCTAGACGAATTGACTCTCGAACAACGACAAAGTTTTTTACAGTTTGTGAGGGAAAAAGAGCAACAGAATCGACCTTGGAAAGTTCAATTAATGAACGATTGGCTGCAAGAGAGAGATTCGGGTAGCGTCCAATTTATTCGCGATCGCTTTGGCTTATCTTGGCTCAATCGGATCGAACCATCTCATTTTGAAAAATATGTAGAAATTGATGACGAACCGCCAATGAAATTGAAAGTAGGCGATCGCATTGAGGTCTCTAATGCTTTGTGGGAGTGGGTTCAAGATGAAGGACCTTGCAGCCGTCAATGGTTTGTCTGTACCGTGCTTCAAGTTAACGAGGTTTGTAATGGTGAAGATATTATGACTAGTTGCATCATTCGTTTAATAAATACGGGTATGGAGTATGAAATTCAGGGAATTTATCAGTGGAATCGCTATTATTGGCGTTGGCTTCAGCGGTAATATTTGATTTCTATACTGGGCTTAAATCGATCGCCATTCTAAAATCGCTAAGATAGGATTTGTGAATTTGGGAAAAAGCGGTTGGCTGACGTTGTTATCGGTTTAGATTTGGGTACGGGAGGGGTACGAGCGATCGCCGTCGATCTTCAAGGGAAATCGATCGCTCAGACGACAAGAAGCTATCCCCTGTTAACGCCACAACCAGGTTGGACTGAGCAAAACCCTACTGATTGGGTTGCAGCTAGTTTAGATGCTCTATCAGAACTAACGCAAAGATTGAACGGACACCCAGCGATCGCCTTGGGTTTGTCTGGACAAATGCATGGCATGGTGCCGCTGGATGCAGATGGTAAAGTCATTAGAGCGGCTATTTTGTGGAACGACCAGCGCACGGGTAAAGCGGTTGATGCAATTGAAACTGCAATTGGGCGACAAGAGTTAATTCAACGCACAGGAAATCCAGCCATTACGGGATTCCAACTACCAAAGGTAGTATGGTTGCAGACAGACGAACCGCAAGCATACGATCGCCTACAGCAGATTCTTTTGCCAAAAGACTATCTCGGATACGTGCTGACAGGAGAGGCAGTGACAGAGCCTTCGGACGCATCCGGTACGGGATGTTTGAATCTGGCGCAGAGACAATGGGATGCAGACATACTGAATGCCCTGAAAATCGAGCCACGCCTATTTCCTGCTGTAGTTGAGTCTACCGCGATCGCCGGACGGTTGAAATCGGAAATAGCTAGTCGTACGGGATTACCTGCTGGATTACCTGTGGTTGCGGGTGGTGGCGACAATGCAGCGGCGGCGATTGGCTTGGGTATTTCGTCTCGTCATTTAAACCGAGGCAGTCTCAGTATCGGCACGTCAGGAGTTATTTTTGTCCCGTGCGATCGCCCGATTCCCGATCCTGAAGGGCGAGTGCATTTATTTTGCCATGCTGACGGTGGATATCACTTACTAGGAGTAACACTAGCGGCTGGTGGGGCGCTGCGTTGGTACAAAGATACATTTGCCTCAAAGCTTGCCTTTACCGATTTGATGGAGATGGCAGAGCGATCGCTACCTGGTGCGCGTGGGGTGTTATTTCTCCCCCATTTAGCTGGAGAACGCAGCCCCCACCTCGATCCTGATACTCGCGGGGCTTGGGTTAACCTGTCGTTGGCTCATACACAGGCAGATCTGGTTCGTGCCGTCTTAGAGGGGGTTGCATTTAGCTTGCGAACGGCAATGGAGATCGTCAGTGAGATTACGCCCGTTCGTCAACTCTTGGCAACGGGTGGAGGCGCGAGATCTAACACTTGGTTGCGGATTTTAGCAGACATTTTACAAGCAGAACTGATTGCTCCCGCTTCGGAAGAAGGAGCCGCTTATGGAGCCGCTATTCTAGCAATGGTAGGAGTTGGCGCTTATCCAAATTTGGAGGTGGCATTTGAGATCTTGCCCCAAGATAGTAAAGTCGTACAGCCAGAAGCAAATCCTGCATACGAGGCAGCATTCGGGCGATACAGCTTGCTATACGAAGCCCTCAAAGCCGTCCGCTGACAGAACACTATGTAGGGGGGCGCAATAATTGCAGGGGCGCATAGCTATGCGCCCCTACGGTATGTTTTTGCGATTCATGCCTGTGGTTAATCTGGGAAAGCCAGACCAGTCATGGGGTCGCGGATATACAACCCTAAAGTGAGCGATCGCATCACTTCATCCCAAACGGGTGTTAGCTGTTCGGCTTGGTCTGCCCAATAATCGAATGTAATCAAGCATTGAACGTTTGAACCCAGACCGATGCAAGTCCGCGAAAAAGCTTCCCGTGGTTCTTCCTGGGTGTCGATAAACTTAATCTCCGTCCACACAATCCTGGCGGTTTGGCGCTTGAGGGTAATAATTTCTCCTTTAGCGATAACGTCGCGGCTGTCGTCTTCTACAATCTTCTTCAAGGTAGATTTTAGTGGGAATAAGCTCCAGTCACGCGGTGGCAGGTGGTTGAAAGACATTTCCAGACAGCAATCATCGTTAGGCGGTTTGCGATCGCGGAACTTGAACGAACTTTCTTGTGGCTCAAAAACCCAATTGTGGGGAACGTTAAAGCGAACAGCCCCCCGATCCGCAACAAAGATTTTGTAGTTTGATGGTGCTTCCCAACGATGGTCGGGCTTTAGTTCAAGCGTTTCTTTGATCCACTGGAGATTGGTTTTCTTACGCTTTGCCATAGTGTTTCTGCAAATCTGATGAAGAGATGCGATCGCTCTTTTTGCTAATGGTATCAACTAGTAAGGTGCGTTGTCGCGCCACGCACCACAAGTAGTAGGGTGCGTTAATTAACACGCCCTACTGTCTAATTACCAAATCCAAATTTTCCACAACCCGATTAATCAATTGCAACTGATGCTGTTGAAATAAATCTGTAAGTGATATATCGTTAGAAAAACTCATTACTTGGGCAGTGATTTCCTCATTTCGAGCTTGAATTTTTGTTCCATATTCCATCTTAATTTTTGCGCTTTTTATCTCAGATAAATAGTTGGGTAAACCTATCCTCAAACAATTTTAAGTATAAATGAGCTATCTTCATGCTGAAGCGATCGATAATTTTTGAAATATCCTTTCAATCTGTTGTGATTTTACTGCAACTTCCCCATCTAGCTTTTGCAAGCGCTGCACTTCTGCATCCCGATTTATCTCAAACGTTTCTTTTTGCTTGACTAAATTATCTAGTTCGGATTTTCGAGATCTAATATCATCTTCGATCCGCTTAGTTACTTCTCGTGCGTAAGCATCAAAATATTCTTTCACGCCGTTATATACAGGAAGCCATTGTTCGCTAGCTACTTGTGGTAAATGTTTGATTAATTCGTTCTCAGTCATTTTGACTAATTCTTGACGCGCTCGATCTGCTTGCACAAAACCCACGTCTAACCTAATTAATGCTAATTCTAATGGTTCCAAAAAGATTCTTGTTACCGCAGAAATAATATTACTAATACCAATGACAGCAACATAGTTCAATAAGCTATTTTTCCAGTCAAACCCTGCACCCGCCATCGTTACCTCAGATAAGTTACCTCTAGTAAGCGAAAACAATCCCATTGCCCATTTCGTCCAAGCAGGTGTATTATCATCTTCAACCGTACTATTAGAATTAACTACGACCTTTTGTTCGGTAATTTTTTCAGTTATTTCTTCAGTAATTTGAGAATAGAATTCGCCACATCGAGCCGCGCTAACAGTAAGTTGAGCAAAGGCTGTATTTAAGCTTTTTTCAGTACTCAACGTCCAATTAGACAATTTGTCGTTAATATACTGATCGAAGGCTTTTTGTAGTGCTGCATTGAAAGCCTCGCGCTTGTTTTTGCTCAAAAAGTCGAATAGTTGCAAATCCGGTTGATAGCGAAGAAAATCATTTTCAAAAGTGTTGCCCAGATTTAAAATATAGTTACGAAATGAGTCAGCAATTCCTTTTGCTTGAATATCCCTCGTACTACGAATTTCTTGTTGAAAGCGATCGCGAATGCCAGTTAACTTTTTAAATTCCGGTTCTACAGAATTAATTTTGCGTTTTAATCGATCGACATCTTGCTCTAATAAAGGAATGCGACGCTCGATCGCTTCGTGAGTGCGAGTATAGGCTTGACGCGCTATAGTTCTTGCTTGTCGCAGTTGCGCGATCGCTCTTTCTTTGGTTAGAAATGTATTTAACGAACCTAGAAATTCGGGAAAGCCAGTTTCTTCTAATCGAGCTTCCGTATCGTTTAAACCAGGGCTATCAATAATTTCTATACCTTTTTCTAATAAGGGTAAAGGATATTCAACTAGCGCATGGCTAACATTAGGAAATGCTTGTTGCTCATCTTGTTCTAATTGTTTTGCTTCTGAAGAAGCGAGCGTATAAGCTTGTTTGAATTGCTGAAAATCTAATTGTTCAGGTTTTGTATCGTCGTTAAAATAAACGGTAACCTTCTTCTCTTTTCCATAACGTAAAATCGCTAAGATAGCCGTCCATGGATCGACATCGTTAGGTAATAAGTTTTCGCCAATTAAAGCATTTAAGAAATTATTTTTACCCCGTTTCATATCTCCTAAAACCAAAAGCCGAAATACTCCTTGGCGTAAATTATTTTCTACCGCTTTTATGTCTTCTAACTGGCTAGTTAAACCAAGCCCACCAGAAGAGATTTTTCCTTCTAGTTCTGCTAGTTCGATCGTTTCTGCCATCTGTTCCAAACAGTTAGCAACTTCTACCCTCACTTGAGCAACTCGTTCTAAATTTTTAAGAAAATTTTCGGTTTCTGCTTTGTAATTCATGCTAATCCGCCTATGTAAAGGAACGATCTTGTCCGTAAGAGTAAATTCTGTACAACCGTAACCTTGAGATTCCTGCAATGCCCATAGCAAAACTAGGGAAATTTAGCTAATTTTCCCGTAGTTGGTGGCGATCGCGAAGATGATGAGATGGTAAAAATACTGGTGTGGAGTTACGCACTTGAAGTGTTAGATCTCGATCCCCCCTAACCCCCCTTTTTAAGGGGGGAATCAGAAGCCCCCTTTTTCAGTTTTGGCGAGTTTGAGCAAAAGCTACCTGACTGTTCCCCAAAAAAGGGGGGAATCAGAAGCCCCCTTTTTAAGGGGGTTGGGGGATCGGTGACATAAACCTTAGCGAGTTTATTATGACTAGTAAGCCTCTGTATCACTTAGGTTTTGAGCAAGACGACTTGGGTACTGTACCCCCTACAATAGCGCTGTTGTCGGGAGATCCCGAACGATCGCGTTTCATCGCTGAAACTTATTTAAAGGGCGATCGCTTGTTGTCAGCAAATCGCGGTTTAAATAGTTATATCGGCAATTTAGCGAATGGGCGATCGCTTTTAGCGGCGACAAGTGGGATGGGTGCGCCTTCCCTAAGTATTGTGGTAAATGAGTTAGTACAGTTGGGAATTCGGCAAATTATTCGCGTCGGTACTTGCGGTTCGATTCAAGACTACGTACCCGCAGGAAGTGTTGTCATCAGTCAGGCGGCTTTGTGTCGCCAGGGTGCAGCGAATGATATTGCACCTGTAGAATATCCCGCCGCTGCCGATCCTTTCCTCACGGTGGCTTTAGTCCAGGCAGCACGGGAGTTAGGAGTAGAGTATCATTTAGGAATTACAGCATCGGTGGATACATTCTATGAAGGACAGGAACGAGTCGATTCTGCTAATCCGCATTTAATGCGATCGCTACAAGGCATCACAGCAGAATATAGACGGCTGAATATACTTAACTATGAAATGGAATCCGGGACGCTGTTTAAAATGGCAGGAGTTTATAAATTTGCAGCGGCTTGTATATGTGCTGTTGTTGCTCAGCGTACGAGTAGCGAAGAGGTATTATTAGAACAGAAAGAAGATACAGTTAGTAATGCGATCGCCGTGGCAATAAAAGCAGTAGAAAATCTAGCATAATATTCTGAATTAATCGCAATAGAGATGGATAGAATTTGAGGCGCTAGCTATGGAAGAATTACTAGAGTTGAAAGATTTACTAATCAAAGGCATTGATATTACCACAAGAGTGAATTGCCTTGACTAAACAACGACTCGATACTTTATTAGTGGAATTAAATTTATGTGCCTCTCGCCAGCAAGCACAACGGTTGATTCAGGCGGGGGAAGTGATGGTCAATCGGCAAGTTATTGATAAAGTGGGTACGGAGGTTGAGACTACCGCTGAAATTGAAATTAAAGCGCGATCGCCATATGTGTCTAGAGGGGGAGAAAAACTTGCCAAAGCTTTAGCTGATTTTGCTATTTCTGTAACAGATAGAATTTGTTTAGATGGGGGAATATCGACAGGAGGCTTTACCGACTGTTTATTGCAAGCAGGTGCAAAACAAGTCTACGGTGTCGATGTCGGTTACGGACAAGTCGATTGGCGCTTGCGTAACGATCCGCGTGTCGTATTGCGGGAACGGACGAATTTACGCCATCTCACCCCAGAAGAATTATATGGCAATGCAGAACTGGCAGATTTAGCCGTAGTTGATGTATCATTTATTTCCTTAACTAAAGTTTTGCCTGCATTGTGGCAACTTCTCAGCGAGCCTCGCGAGACGATATTATTAGTAAAACCTCAATTTGAAGTTGGGCGATCGCGGGTTGGTAAAAAAGGAGTCGTGCGCGATCCTAACGACCAAGCAGAGGCAGTTTTTCAAGTTCTCCAAACGTCGCGAGAACTAGGCTGGCAATATCGCGGCTTAACCTGGTCGCCAATCCAGGGTCCAGCGGGAAACATTGAGTATTTATTATGGCTGGGAATGGAAAGCCAGACACCAGAACCCGAACTTCAGGCAATTCAACAGCTGGCTGGTAAAGCGCGGCAGCAATTTTCGAGTTAAAGATGCAAGACTTCCGTTTCTACAACTAGAATTAATGGGGGTAAAACGATTACAGTTATAAATACATGCCATCTTTAGAAGAAATTCTCGCGATCGCTCGTTCTGTTGGTTGGGGCGCATCCTATCTTCTCCGGTCTTATTATTATGGTGAAAATAAAGACAACCTAGACATTAAAGATAAGCAAGGTAGTCCTGTCACCTCAGCAGATTTAGCCGTGAATCGTTATATCCTCGATCGCCTGCAAACTAACTTGGGACAGGAAGAATTTGCCTATATTACCGAAGAAACCTATAAATCTTCTACACCACAGCCGACCAAATCTTGGGTTTGGATAATTGACCCTTTAGATGGTACGCGAGATTTTATCGACAAAACTGGAGAATATACAATTCATATTGCTCTGGTTAAAGATGGTCGTCCGGTTCTTTCTGTAGTAGCTGCACCAGAGGCAGAAAAGCTCTATTTTGCCACATTAGGAGGCGGAACATTTGTTGAAACTCGCGATGGCAATATTCAACAAGTAAAAGTTTCTCAACGGCACAACATGGAAGAATTTACAATAGTTGTGAGCCGTTCGCACAGAGGTAAGAAATTAGAGAAAATTTTGTCTAAATTACTATGTAAAAAACAAAAGAGTGTGGGTAGCATTGGTGGAAAAATAGCTGCTATTGTCGAACAACAAGCAGATGTTTATATTTCTCTTTCTGGGAAATCAGCCCCTAAAGATTGGGACTTAGCCGCACCAGAGTTGATTCTTACAGAAGCTGGAGGAAAACTAACACACTTTGATGGAACTCCTTTAATTTATAACAAAGAAGATGTCAGTCAATGGGGCGGTTTAATTGCTAGTAATGGTGAGTGTCACGATCGATTGTGCGCTGAAGCTGAAAGAATATTAGTACAAATAGAAAATGAGGCGATTTAAACGCACTTGAGAACGGTTTTATAACCTAGCGATCGCCTGCTTTCTGCTTTCTCACACAAAAATCATCCTAGAGAAATTTTCTATCTTCGGTAATTCTCGTTACATTGAAAGATAAGATGCACTAAAGCCGTGCTAGGAGAGAACTGTATGGACGCAGAGACAAAACAGGAACAATTCCACTCAACCCACAACGGCGAGAATCATAACACTCCAAAAATGGGTGGTGGATTACCTGTAATCCAGTACTGGGCAGAACATACGCTGTCTCCAGAGGGTCCGAAACTGTGGCAAACATTATTACACAAAAGCTCTTGCCTATCTTGTGCTTGGGGAACGGGCGGACAAAAAGGCGGATTTCATAACGAACTAGACGAACCGCTACAACGCTGCATGAAGAGTGTAGAGGCTATTTCCGCCGAACTCCAGCCCCCAGTAGAACGGCATTTTTTCGATCGCCACACGATTACCGAACTCCAGCAGCTGTCGTCTTTAGAAGCAGATCGTCTCGGTCGTCTTAGCTTTCCTGTGATTTTACGTGAAGGTAAGTCTCATTACGAACGCATTTCTTGGGAAGAGATTTATCAAATTGCCGAAACAGCTTTTCGCCACCCACCAGAAAGAGTAGCATCTTATAGTTCGGGGCGATCGTCTAACGAGGCTGCATTTCTACTGCAATTAGCGATTCGGGCTTTAGGATCGAACCATTTAGCCGATTGTTCCGATCTATGTCATGTCCCTTCTACCGTGGGTTTGAAGGAAATGTTCGGCTCCGGCACTTCAATGGTAAGTTTAGATAGTCTGAAAAAGGCAGACTGCGTAGTATTAATTGGCTCAAATGCGCCTGCAAACCACCCGCGTTTGATGAACGAATTAATTCAATTGCGCGATCGCGGTGGTAAAGTTATTGTTGTCAATCCAGTTGTAGAAGTTGGATTAGTTAAATTCGCCTCACCTGCATATCCGCTTAAATCTCTCTTCACCGGATCGAATATTTCTTCGCTCTACCTTCAGTTAATTCCTGGTAGCGATGTAGCTTTATTTGTGGGGATTCAAAAAGCATTAATCGAACAGAATTTCATTCAAATTGATTATCTTCGCGATCGGACTGAAAATTGGAAAGCTGTCGTAGATTATGCTATTGCGACTGATTGGAAAACTATTGTAGCCACTTGCGGCATTTCCAAAGCAGAAATTGAAGCTGCTGCCCGCATTATCGGGACTTCAAAAGGTGTCGTATTTACCTGGGCGATGGGGGCGACACAACACGAAAATGGGGTAGATAACGTCTACGCGATCGCCAATACAGCCTTAATTACAGGTAATGCAGGTAAAGACGGTGCTGGCACGATGCCGATTCGCGGACACTCCAACGTGCAAGGGTTTGGCTCGATGGGTGTCACGGCAAAATTGAAGCCAGAAATTCAACAAACTTTAGAAAAGTTATTAGGGCGATCGCTCAATCGCAATCCAGGCTATCGCGCCCGAAATCTCATTGATGCGGCGGATGCGGGTGAGGTAGATGCGTTAATTTGTGTTGGTGGGAATTTATATGCTGCCAATCCAGATTTGACCCAAGCTAAGCGAGCATTAGGTAATATTGAAACCATTATCTATCTCGCAACAAAACCAAATTTAGGACACTTTCATGGTTTAGCCAAGAAAAATACAATTATCGTTCCAGTATTTAACAGATTTGAAAATCCGCATAAAACAACGACTGAATCTGGTAATAATTTTGTCCGACTCAATGATGAAGGTAAAACCCATATTAAAGACGGAGATTTAATATCAGAAGTCGAATTTATCACAGAATTAGCCCATCGACTTCACGGAGAAGATCCGATTCAATGGCGCAAACTTCAAGATACAAAATACGTGCGTCAATTAATCGCCAAAACCATCCCTGGTTTCGAGCAAATGGCAACTATTGACGAAACCAAAGAAGAATTTACCATTGGCGGACGCATCTTTAAACAACCTAAATTTGCCACCCCGTCAGGTAAAGCCAAGATGTTTGTTACGCTTTTACCCCAACTGCACGCACCTCAGCCACAAGACTTGGGAATTTCAGAATCTACTCGGGGAATTAGCTTAATTTTGATGACTGGACGCAGTTATTCGCAGCATAATACTGTGGTATATAAAGAAGGCGATCGCTATCGGGGAATGCCGCATCGTAATTGTATTTTAATGCATTCAGCCGATGCTGAAACAGCAGGATTGCCAGAGCATCAGCGCGTCACGGTACAGGGTGATGCAGGCAAAATGGAAAATGTTGAGATTATTTTTGGTTCCGTGCGACAAGGAACTGCTTTTATGTTTTATCCCGAAGTCAATGCTATTTTCAAGGCAAGGATCGATCCAAAATGTGGAATACCTGCCTTTAAGCGAGTGCCAATTTTTGTTTATGCTTAGCGTCACACTTACAAATATACGCATACTAAGAATGTAGTACTAAGAGAAAAGTAAATTTAGCAACTCTTCACGCCCCAAGTTGAAATGGTTTTCAATCTCTCGCAAAATTGCATTGAGAGTCCCAATCTTAATTGGATCGTGAGCCGGAATGGTTAAATGATGTTCGCCATTTTGCTGAGTAGTTAACCGAATATGACTTCCTGTTTGACGAGTAATAACATACCCCAGCTTTGTTAGTGCCTTCACCAGCGTACTGCCTGATAGATCTCTGGGCAGTTTCATGAGGCAATAACCTCATCTCAAACAATATGTAAGCGAATAATTTTAGGACGACTGTGTTCGTCGGGAAAATGGCAATGAACTGCATCGCGTACCATCTCTCGTAGGGCGTTTATGTCATCTGCTTGAGTAAAAATAGACTCTCCCAATGCTCTAGCAGTGTACCCACCATCAGGATCGTCTTCAACCAAAAAAACAATTTCAGTCATTGTAGGTTATTAGCTATAAAGATTGCCTAATGTAATTATCTACGATAACGAAAGTAGTTTCCGCCGTGACCTTCGCGCTGGCTCTCGTCATTATGAGGATAGGATGGTGCAGCCAGCAATATGAAAATTTTTAGCTGACTGCATAGTGCTTGAGAGACTGTCTCTAAAGAAAAGTAAAGTAGATGAAACCGAGTTGCTAAATTACTTCAGTATAGAGAAAATCTCTTGATGACAGCTACCAATGAGACGTAAAGCGTATCCCAGTGACCTAACTGATGCAGAATGGCAACAGATCAAACCGTTGCTACCAGCAGAAAATGCGATTGGTCGTCCACGACAAGTAGATTTGAGAGAAATCCTAAATGCCATATTTTATGTCTTGTCAGAAGGTTGTCGGTGGCGTGCGTTGCCGCATGATTTGCCACCGTGGCAGACAGCATACAACTATTTTCGACACTGGCAACGCTTAGGAATATGGCAGCAAATTCACACTCAACTGAGACAAAGAGTACGCAAAAGTGTAAATAAAGCCGAACTACCAACTGCTGGGATGATTGATAGTCAATCAATCAAGACCACAGAAAAAAAGGGGAGGTATATGGCTTTGACGGAGGTAAATTAGTCAAAGGACGCAAACGTTTTATCTTGGTGGATACATTGGGATTGTTGTTAGCAGTAGTGGTAACTGAGGCGAATTTTCCTGAACGATTAGGAGGAGTGGTAGTGACAATGGAAGCTGCACCACTTTCTAACAATTTAATTTTAATTTGGGTAGATGCTGGTTTTAGTGGCGCGAATTTCGCCCGCGTGATCCAGCAGGTTTGTTCGGCTCAAGTCGAGGTTGTTTGCCGTTCTCAAAGAGAGTTTCAGGTCTTACCAAAGCGTTGGATTGTTGAGCGAACTTTTGCTTGGTGGAATCAATATCGTCGGTTGAGCAAAGATTATGAACTCTTACCAGAAGTGAGCGAATCAATGATTTCTACCGTGATGATTCGTTTAATGCTAAAACGATTAGCGCCGCCTCATCTTGAAGCTCCATAATACTTTAGAAACAATCTCTTAGAGATGTGATTGCCAATCTCGTACAAGTTCCTGAGTAATATTTTAGTAGGTCGATCGCATATGCAAAATACATCTGAATATCTCTGTGCTTATTGTGGCGAACCTAATGCTACGTTTGTCGATCTTAGTGGGGGAATGCAGCAATCTTATGTGGAAGACTGCCAAGTTTGCTGTCAGCCTAACGTACTTTATATTTATATTGACGAGGATAATTTAGACATAGAAATTAGTAGCGAACCTGAAAGTTAAACTGATTTATTCTTTCACTAATAAAACTGACTTAACAGGACGCTGAATTTGTTTTCCGTAGTAAACTCCTTTTCACTTTTATCCGCCAATTTCTTGCTGAAAGCGCCGATCGTTAATTAACGCCTCAAAATCAGGATCGGCTTGTGCTTCTTCGCGGTGGCTGGGATTGAGTTTGATTGCTTGCTGCAAGTTCTCTAAAGCAGATTCAGCTTGTCCTTGCAAAGCATAACAGGCAGCCTTATTGTAATAAGCATTGGAATAATCGGATTTAATTTGCAAGGCGCGATCGAAACTCGTTAATGCTTCTGCATCCCGTTCTAATTGTACGAGCAGATATCCTCTAGAGTTCCAAGCTTTGAAGGAGTCGGGATTAAATTCGATCGCCTTATCGTAAGACGAGATCGCGTCTTCATATCTTTCCAATACCTCCAATGCCATTCCCCGATTCAACCACGCTACTGCACTATCGGGTTTAATTTGTACGGCTTTGTCAAATGATTGAAATGCTTCTTCATGACGCTGTAGTTTTCCTAAAGCAACACCGCGATCGATCCAAGCTTGATAGTATTGTGGGTTAATTTCTACTGCCTTATCATAAGCTGCGATCGCTTCAGCAAGTTTGTTTGCTCTTCCCAAGACGATCCCCCTTTGGAACCAAGCTTTCTCATCGTTTGGTTCGACTTTGAGAACTTTATTAAACGCTGCAAATGCACCTTCGTAGCGTTTTAATTCTTTCAATGCCAAACCCCGCTGATACCAAGTTTCGGGATTGTTAGGACGAACTTCCAATACTTTATCGTATGCCGCGATCGCTTTTTCATATTGTTGCAATTCCCAATGTGCCATTCCTAGTTGATACCAGACATCAGGGTTATCGGGTTTCAATTCTAAAGCTCGATTGTAGGCAACAATGGCAGCTTCATATCTACCTTCAGCAAATAAAGTATTGCCTTGATTCACGCAATCTTCCGGGTTCAGGAATAGGTGCGGCTGATTCGATTTCAGGCGTTCGATTTGCGCTGTCAATTCCTCTAGTTTTTCTGTCATTTCGGCAAATGCCGCTTCTGCGATCGCTTTGGGGGCAACTTCTGCTAAGTTATGCAAAATCAACTCTTTCTGAGTTTTTGCTTCTGATTGCAAATCTTTTAAGAAGCTAGACAGCGTGCTTTCTAATTTATCGATCGCTTGCAGCGTTTTATCTTTACGAGTTTGAATTTCTGACTGAATTCCCGAAAGTTTATTTCTTGCTTCGGTTTCCAGTTCTGCTATGCTTTGAATTGTCCGATCTTGTTGAGACTTAATTTCAGACTGAGTATTTTCCACCTCAGACTCATACTCAACTTCTCGCGTTTTGAGGTTTTGAATTGCTTGCTCGATTTCCGTTTGCAATTTTGTCCCAGATGCAGAAATTTGAGCGGCGATCGCTTGTCGCAACTTTGCTATACTTTCTAGCGCCAAATCGTTTTGTTCTTGAAACTTCCGTGCGGTTTCAGTTTTAATTTCAGCTAGTTGTGGCGCAAATTCAGATTGCAGCAATCTGAGGTTTTGTAAAATTGTGCTTCTTTCTGCTTGCGCCTCTGTTTGAATGACATTCAATTGTTGCTTATAATCTGCCTCCGCTTGTTTTAAGCCTTTAACTACAACTTCTCGTTGCTTTTGAATATTTGCTCGCAGTGCCGATAGCTGTTTCACAACATCTGTTTCCGATCTGCTCAGATTTTGCAAAATTGTATCTCTCTGTTCCCGCACGTCTGCTTCCATTTCGACTAGCTTGGGTGCAAACTCTAGACTCAATCTCTCTAAGTTTTCTACTAATAAATTTCTTTGAGTTTGTGACTGCTGTTGTAACTCATTGAGCCGCGCCACAAATGCTGTTTCCGACTGTTGTAATTTCCTCAAAATACCGTCTTTTTGTCCCTGTACCTCTGCTTGCAATGCCGCTAGGTGAGGCGCAAAATCCGCACTCAGTCTTTCTAAATTGCGGATTGTTAAATCTTTCTGATTTGCCGCCTGTTTTTCCAGTTCAAACAGTTGAGTAATAAATGTACCTTCTACTTGCCTAAAGTTTTGTAGAGAACTATCTTTTTGCTCGACAATATCGGCATTGAAGGCATTAACTTGAGTGTCAAAATCTGTTTTTGCTTGTACGAATTGTCCTAAAACAGTATCTTTACGCTTTTCTATTTCTGCTTGGATTACAGACAACTCACCATCAAACTCCGATTTCACTTGCTCGAATTCTTGTAACGTCAGAGATTTTTGTGCTTGCGCATCTGCTTGTAATGCTAAAACTTGAGTATCAAAATTTGTTTTCGTCTGTTCAAATTGTTGTAATGCAACATCTTTTTGTCCTTGCACATCAATTTGAAATTCTGAGAGTTGGTGAGTAAAAGCAACTGCTAATTGTTCTAAGTTACCCAGAATAGCTTCTCGTTGCTTTTGAGTCGTACCTTGGATATCATTTAATTGTTGGATAAAGTCTTGCTCCGATCGCTTCAAGTTCTGCACGATCGCATCTTTTTGTGCTTGTACGTCCGCTTGCAATTCCATCAATTGAGGTGAAAAATCAGCTCCTAATTGTTCTAAGTTACGTAAAATTAAATCCCTATGTTTTTGCGCTCCTAAATGCAAATCTGTCAGTTGTGTAGAGAACTGATTTTCTAAATTTTCTAATGCTTGTTTAGAAGTATTAACTTGAGTTGCCAGATCCGATAAAACTTGATTTTTAGTTTGATATACTTCAGAGATTAACTGAGAGAGATTATTTCTTTTGGCATTAATTTCTTGGTGTAAAGTATCTGCCTCATTATCCATATCCTCAGCGATACCTTGGGCTGCACGCAACAGCTTTTTCACTTCTTGGTTAGCAGTATTCAGCTTAGTTTCTAACTCTCCTACCTCTTTAATCCGCGCTGCAACTAAATCGGCTACCTCACGCACCACCGAGCGCCGGAGCAAGAACAGAGTTGCGATCGCCAAAGCTAAAATGAGTACTAGGACGGCAAGCAGAATGTTAAATATCGTTAACGTCTGGCTGAATATGCGATTTGCTTCGGCTTGAACTTGCTGTTGGACTGGACTTTGTTGTGAACCTGGCTGTATCTGCGCTACCTGTCTTTCTTGACTGATGCTTTGGGTAGCTGTTTGGGCGAGAATAGGCTTATTAGCGCTAGCAACTCCAGCACTTGCAATACCTATAGACAGCAGGAAAGTAGAGAGAACCTTTCCACTACGGGATACCAGTGTCAAGACTTCTGAATGCTTGCGTTCCATCAGTACTTCCTTCGTCTGTTTGATAGGGACAGCTATATCCAAATATATCGTTCCTAGTTAAGTATCTCTCGAATGGGCAGTTGGGAGTCGTCGGGGCGGGTTTTGACCACAATTTCCTGGTTTTGAGTGTCAAACTCTTGGCTAAACCCGCCCGTACAGGGTAGTCGTCGGGGCGGGTTTTGACCCCTATGTTCTGGTTTTGAGTGTCAAACTCTTGGCTAAACCCGCCCGTACAAAGAAGTTGGGAGCTGGAAAAGGGTGTAGGATGTAGTCATTGCTCGCTGATAACTGATAACTGACAACTGATAACTGATAAAGTGACAACATTAGCGATCGGCATGATTGAAACTGCGGGCGTTCCTACTGCTGTGGAAGTTGGGGATGCAATGTGTAAAGCGGCACTGGTGACGCTGGTTGCATACGAAAACACCGATCTCGGTCGCATTACAGTTATCATCAGAGGAGCTGTCTCTGAGGTGAATGTAGCTGTTATAGCTGGCTTAGCGGCTGTATTGCGGGTTAATGGCGGCGAGATCCTTTCCCATCACATTATTGCTCGTCCTCACGAAAATTTAGAGTATATCTTACCAATTCACCGCACGGAAGATGTAGCTCAATTTCAGCACGATATTTGCTTTCCCCCACCTTTGTCGGCGTAGAGGGAGCAGGGAGTAGGGAGCAGGGGAAGAAGAAACAAGGGAGAGGGAGGAGACAAGGGAGACAAGGGAGATAAGGAAGTAATTCTAGCCACTAGCCACTAGCCACTAGCCACTTATGGGACAAAAAGTAGCATTTTGGTTAATTCCCGCTGCCGCCGATAGAATCTTCTTTCAGGAAGTTATCGATCGCCTTGCTGAAAACTATGCTGCTTTCTCCTTCAATCCTCACGTTACAATTTACTGGGGCGAATTTGGTGAGGATGAATCTCTAACCGAAATCTTAGAGCAGGCAGTTCGAGGAATTAACGCTTTTAGTTTACAGTGCGATCGCGTCTTATATACAGATCAATTTACGAAAACTCTTTTCGTCCAATTTCACCCCAGGAAAATCTTAAGTCAGATTACAGAGTCAATTCGGAATCACTCCCAGTCCCCTACCGATTTTACCCTCAATCCCCATCTCAGCTTGATGTACAAACATCTCGATGCAGATGTAAAACAATCAATAGCTTCAACTATTTCTCTGCCTAAAACTGAAGTTTTCTTCGATGAAATTCAAGTATTGCTGACTCCAGACACAGCACAAACGCGGGAAGATATTGAAAATATTAAATCGATTATCAGTTATCAGTTACCAGGGAGTTGTGAGTAGGGACGCACAGCCATGCACCCATACAGTGGTGAGTGGTGCGTAACAAATTAGCGATTACCAATTACCAATTACCAAATCCGCGAAAAAATCAAATAATTATCATAAATCTTTACTTTTTATCCGATTGCTTTTCTGCTGTGCGGTCGATATAATGGCAATCGTAACTAATAAATACGCTATTCCGATAAATTAATCGTTGATTAAAACTGTAGCTTGTAGAACTGCGCTCTTCAGATGTAAAAACTTAACCTTTATGGGAGATAACTATGGCGATTCAAAGCGATGTGGAATTAGGTACGCATAGACCAACTCAAACTCGGCTCAAGATTCGCATACCCAAAGGCTTGCATGGCGAACCAGTCATTTCTCGCCTCACTTCCCAGTGTGGAATTACTGTAAATATTTTGGCGGCTTTGCTGAGTGCGAATGGACGCGATGATGGCTGGTTCGACTTAGAACTTCATGGGACAAAACCTCAGATTGGCAATGCAATTACATATTTGAACGAATTGGATTTAGAAATCTGGGGACAATCTACGCCAGAAGAAGACGGCTGGTAAGCAAGTCAAAAGTTAAAAGTGAAAAATTCGTAGGGGCGGGTTTAGCTAGAATCCTTAATAACTAACGAAGATCTCTAACCAAAACCCGCCCGTACAGATAAAAGTACGATTTTAGTGGGGCGATCGCGATCGCGCGTGCAGGTAGACATGCGTATTGTTATACGATCGTCTTGACGCTGCTAGTGTATGCCTGATGGAATTTGACATCATCTCTCAAGCCAAAACTCCAATTCTGGAAGCTCTTTGGCAATGTGCAAATCGCATAAATCATGCTCCTTTCTACACCCCAGGACATAAACGGGGAGAAGGAATCACCCAGCAGCTAGTAAATTATTTTGGTAAAGCCATATTTAGTGCTGACTTACCAGAATTGCCAGAGTTAGATAACCTATTTGCACCCCAAGGAATCATTCAGGAAGCGCAAGAATTAGCCGCAGTCGCATTTGGAGCGGAAAAAACCTGGTTTTTAGTCAACGGTTCTACTTGTGGTGTAGAAGCAGCGATTTTAGCAACTTGTGGGGTAGGAGATAAGATTATTCTGCCGCGTAACATGCATAATTCAGCGATCGCAGGTCTAATTCTCTCTGGTGCTGTCCCGATTTTCATTGCTCCTGCATACGATCCGGTGCTAGATATCGCTCACAGCATCACTCCTGAAGCAGTAGCCGCAGCCTTAGCTGCACATCCCGATGCCAAATCTGTCTTGATGGTCTATCCGACATATTATGGCGTATGTGGCGATCTAGCCGCGATCGCTGCTGTAGTACATCAACATAATATTCCTTTATTAGTTGACGAGGCGCACGGTTCCCACTTTGCCTTTCATCCCGAATTGCCTACCCCCGCCTTAGCAGCTGGAGCAGATTTAAGCGTACAGTCAACTCATAAGGTTTTAGGAGCATTCACTCAAGCTTCAATGCTACATGTTAGGGGCAATAGAATAGATCGCGATCGCCTGAATAAATCTTTGCAACTCTTACAATCTACCAGTCCTAGCTATCTACTTCTAGCCTCCCTAGATGCCGCGCGGCAACAAATGGCATTATACGGTGAGGAACTGATGGCGAAAACTTTGCGGTTAGCCGATGAAGCCAAAAACCGAATTAGTCAAATTCCCGATCTTTCAATTTTACAGATGCCAGCAAAAAACCCAGGCTTTGTCGCACTTGACGAGACGAGACTTACCGTCACCGTCTCTGAGTTGAGGATCTCGGGATTTGAGGCGGATGAAATCTTGCATCAAGAATTAGGCGTTACAGCCGAATTACCATCTTTACAACACCTCACGTTTATCATTTCCTTGGGCAACACAGTAGCAGATATCGAGCGACTGGTAGAAGGTTTTGTTGTTCTGGCTGAAAGATCTACACAGGTAAGTCAAAAGTTAAAAGTTAAAAGTCAAAACCAATTGGGAATTCCGAATTCCTCACTCACACCGCGTGAGGCTTTCTTTGCTCCAACAGAAACGTTACCATTTCATCAGACACGCGATCGCATCAGTGCAGAACTTATCTGTCCTTATCCTCCAGGGATTCCTATTTTGATGCCAGGAGAAATCATCACCTCAGAAGCATTGGAATACCTACAACAGATTCAAACCAGTGGTGGATATATAACTGGATGCACCGATCCGAGTCTCACTCAGTTAAAAGTAGTCGTAAGTCGTAAGTCGTAAGTCGTAAGTCGCAATTAATGACTGACTACACCCCACACCCCACACCCTACACCCTTTCTTCACTGCTCCCTATTCCATGAGGTAATTCCATAGTGAATGTAGTCCACCCTTCCTGACTTTCTACCTGAAGCGTTCCTTGGAGGTGTTCTACTAATTTTTGGACTAAAGTTAGTCCCAGTCCCGTACCCCCTTGTTTCCAGCGATCGCTGTTGTGAATGCGATAAAATTTTTCAAAAATCTTCGGTAATTCTGCTGCGGGAATTTCTGCTTGGTTGCGGACGGTAAAGATCGTCCGTGTAGCGGGTAGTTGATAATTGGTAATTGGTAATTGGTAATTGGTTGGTGCGTGGTGCGTTCTCCTCTGTTCCTCTGCTCCTCTGCTCCTCTGTTCCTGAGCTGCTCTTCTTTCTCCCTCAGCTCCCTCAGTTCTCTTTCCCCCTACTCCCTGCACCGAAGCGCTCCCTGCTCCCTGACAACTGACACTAACGACTATCATCCCCCCTGCTGGAGTATATTTACAGGCATTGTTTGCTAGTTCGGCGATCGCTCGCTCCAAACTGGCGCGGTCTGTCAATATTTGCGATAGATTGGGATCGAGCCGAATTTCTAGTAATTGTTGATTTTCTTGGGCGCGAATTAGAAAAGGTTCCATAATTTGGGGTAGCCATTCCTGCAAGTTAACAGCTTCTTGTACGAGGGTGGGATAAGACGCTGTTTCTAATCTTTGCAAGTCGAGTAGTTCGGTAATCAACTCAGCTTCTCGATTGCATTCTGCTTGCAAGATTTCTAAATATCGCTGTCTTTTTTCACTACTAGGAGAAGTTTTTAACATTTGAAGTGCCATTTTCATGTTGGCAATAGGCGTGCGCAGCTCGTGAGAAACAGTACTTAAAAAATCATCTTTGAGTTCGTGCATTTTTTGCATTTGCAGCAACATCTGCTCTTGCTCGATTTGTTTTTGGTGCATAGCTTCGACCTGTTGCCGTTCGCTAATATCCTGAAAAACTAACATCGTGCCTACAATGTTTCCTCGATCGTCTTTAATTGGTGCAATGCTGTCGTCAATGGGTATTTCTAAACCATTTTTATCAATCAGTTGCGATCGCTCTGAAATCTCGACTGTTATTCCTTCTTGTAAAGCTTGCTGAATTGGGTGTTCTGAATTTATAGTTTGTATAGGAACAATTTTGACAACTTCTGTTGCTTCTTTGCCACAGGCATCTTGCCGATTCCAACCAGTTAAAGCTTCTGCGATTGGATTCATAAAAGCGATTTTTCCTTCTGTATCGCTAGCAATTACACCATTGTTAATACTTTTTAATACAGTTTTCAACCAGTATTTGTTTTGTTTGAGCTTTTGCTCTATTAAATATTTATTTAGCGTAATCTCGATTGTTGTTTTTAGTTCTTGCTCTCTAAAAGGTTTGATAATATAACCAAAGGGTTGCGTTGCCAGCGCTCTATTGAGAATGTATTCGTCGGAATTTGCAGTTAGATAGACCACAGGAAGCTCGAAATTATGGTGCAAAACTTGAGCTAACGCTATGCCGTCCATATCTCCTTGCAAGCGAATATCTACGAGTACTAAGTCTGGTTTGAGTTCGCTAATTTGGGCGATCGCTTCTTCTCCAGTTGCAACAGTTTTACATACATGGTAACCAAACTTCTGTAACCGATTTTCTATATCTTTGGCAACGATCCTTTCGTCCTCAACCACCAATATTTTTGCTGGGATATTCATTCTTTTATAAACTCAGTCTAAGTCGAAAATCTCACTATGAATTCCGTACCAAAATCTTTTTTAGTTAATTCAATATTTCCTTTTAGCTGGTTGGTTAATATATTGACTATTTGCAGTCCTAAAGATTTAGTATTTTGCCAATCAAGTTCTAGTGGTAATCCAATTCCATCGTCGCTAACTTTGAGCATGACATGATTATGAGTTTGATGTTCTTGATATTGAGATTGAACTGTAATACAAATTTGCCCAAATTGTTTCTTTAAAAAAGCATGTTTCATTGCATTTGTTGTAAGTTCATTAATAATCAATCCGCAAGGAATAGCAATATCTATACTTACCCAAATTGGTTCTGTTTCAAGTTTTAAAGTAACTCGCTTGCAATTGAGGTTAGCAGTGTCGTATGTATTGTATAAATTATTAACTAGTGTTTCAATATAATCAGCTAAATTAATTTGAACGAAATTCTGAGATTCAGAGCGATACAAGAGATCGTGAACCAGCGCCATAGAAAAGATCCGAGCCTCACCTGATTTTAGAATTTCTAGTGTTTGGCGATCGCTTACGTAATTTGTTTGCAAACTAAGCAAACTAGAAATAATTTGTAGGTTATTTTTAACGCGATGATGAACTTCTTTCAACAAAAAATCTTTTTCTTGTTCTACAGCTTGAATGCGTGCTGCTGTTTGCTTCTGCTGGGAAATGTTGCGATTAATTCCAGTCATCCACATCGCTCGATCGGCATCATCATAAAAAACTTTGCCTTGTCCTGCCAACCAACGAACATTACCATCAGCAATAAGAATGCGAAATTCTTGCTCAAATTCTCCCGTTCTTTCCAGCGCACGGGTAATAGCTTCACTGAACGAAGCACGATCTTCTGGATAAATGCGATCGAGAACAGCTTCGTAAGTACCTGCAAACGTCCCTGGTGCGAGATCGAATAAAGCCTCTTGTTGCAAAGACCACTTCAGTTCGTGCGTGTGCAAATTCCAGTCCCAAATTCCTATCTGCGATGCTTCTAAAGTCAAATGCAATCTCTCTTGACTCTGACGGAGAAACTCTTCACTACGTTGGCGATCGCTAACATCGCGCACGACTTGGGAAAAACCTTGAATTTGTCCGCTACTATCTTTGAGAACTGTCGTGACGACATTCGCCCAAAACATAGAGCCGTCTCGTCGTATCCGCCAGCCTTCGGTTTCCAATCGCTCTTGCGCGATCGCTGTTTGTAATTCCTGTTGGGGAATACCGCTTTCTATGTCGGCATAGGTGTAAAATCGAGAGCAGTGTTGCCCGATCGCTTCTCTAGCTTTATAGCCTGTCATTCTAGCTGCTCCTGCATTCCAACTGGCAACTATTCCATCAGCATCCAGCATGAAAATTGCATAATCTTTTACTCCCTCAATTAGCAGGCGAAAACGTTCTTCACTTTGGAGTAAAGTTGCTTGGCAATGTAATGCTGCTACTTGACTCTGTTGCGCTCGCACTCTAGCAGAGTTGAGGATAGCAATAGCAGTACAGATACAGATGGCTTCGAGAACGAAAATCGTCAGGCGCAAGCCTTGCTCCCAACTCGCGATGGATAGCACGTACTGAGGAGGGAGCAAAAAATAGTTGCATAAGATTGCTGCGAGTGCGGTTGCTGCTAATCCCGCCCCCATCCCACCACACCAGGCGCTGACCAAAATCGCAATGAAAAACAGCATACAAGGGCTTTCTTTATGGATCAGCGTAGCGAGAAAGAGCGTGACAACTAAGGCGATCGCCACTGCCAACACTGCTACACCGTAACGCCAAAAAAGAGATTTACGCTTAACCACTGCTCAGAAGTTTTTCCATAAAATCATTAGATCGGCTCCAGATAATAAGCATATCTGTTTCTCGACTTGATTTTGTCCGTAAATTCTCTGAAGTCGCTTAGTAACTTCAGTAAACCTTCAACTGCGTCCCCGTGCTTCCCCGCTTGCACGAGCGCTTGTTATTGTGTTAAACGTAACTCAGTAATTGTACTGAATTTAAAAGCTATGTTGCGATCGCCTCTGTAGTTTTTATGCAGTCGCTTTTATGTCCAAAGCGATCGCGATTCTATAAATGTCGATTGCTAGTAAACTTGATATAGTTTAAGTCCGATCGATACGATTTGAGAAACTTTTTAACTATTTAACTATCGGAGGTTGCAAGTCATGACATTAGCAGTGATTAAATTTTCGTCTGAAGACTGCGGAATTTGCCATAAAATGTCTTTCTACGATCGCAAAGTTAGTGAAGAATTAGGCTTAGAATTCATCGATGTCAAAATGCAAGATACGACAACTTATCGCAAGTATCGCAAGATTTTATTAACTCAATATCCAGATAAAGCAGAAATGGGATGGCCCACTTATATTATTTGCGATACGCCAGAAGGCGACTTCAAAATTGTTGGCGAAGTGAAAGGGGGTCATCCCAAAGGGGAGTTTAGAACGCGCTTGCAAGAAGTCGTGTCTGCTAATTAATGCATCAAAGCAAAAATTTGTAGGGTGCGTTATTTAACGCACCCTACCATAATTCCATTTCAGACAATTTCAAACGATTTTACCTCTAAGACGGGACCGATCATCGCTAGGCTCATCACATCTTCTTTTACCTCGCCAGCAACTTTCACTTTTTGTCCGTCCTTCAACAATTCCTTTGCAGTCCCTCTAGGAATCTCATATGTCGTCCCGTTATCTGCAACCAAAGCCCAAGCCCCAGTACCAATATCGCGCCGCTCGATCGTCCCCGTAACGTTAATACTCATACAAGTTAGTCTGTGTCGTGTTATTACTCCTATGTTAGGGACTAGGGAGGAAATAGTAATAAAAATCCCCCCTAAGAGTCAGGAGGGTTGGGAGATATAAAGACGTTACATGTAACGTCTCTACACTGATAACTGATAACTACTGTACGGGCGGGTTTAATCGAAGAGCTATTTGTTTTAGAACAAGTATGCTCAAAAAACCCGCCCCTACCACTTACGATTACGCTATCTGCCCTTCGCCTTTCATTGCCAACCAAGCGATCCCATAACAGGCTAAAGCATTACCAATCAGAAAAGTACGAGCGATCGCCCCACTTCCCAGCCAGCCTAAATCGGGTGAGATAAAGGCGCTGATTAACAAGCAACTAGCAACACCCAAAGCCGTACCGACAGCAAATTTCTTCCAACTCGGATTTCCCAGCAATAACACGATTAACACGAAGGGAATCAGTACGCTGGCAAAGAAGGGGTTTAACTCAGAATATCCCTGAATGGCGCTACCGAGTTCGGGAATGGAACTACCCAGCAAGCGGAAGGGCCATTGAGGTAGGTCAAAAATATAGAAGCCTTTGAGGAAGAATAAACCCGAACTGCCTGTAACTAACCCCCATGACAGCGACCAACTCCAGGTAAAGGGGAAGTAAACCCGCAAGAACCAAGCCAAGAGGTAAGAACCGAGTACCATCAGGACTTTAGGTAATAACGCCACTGCACCACCATCAATCCAGAAACGGGGGTTGAGGTAGCCATTATCCCGCAGCCAGCGGAAGAAGTCTTTGAAGGTAATTTGTCCGCGCACGGCAAGTTTCACGGCGGCGGATGCATCTAAATGTCCTGCGCCGTAGTAGTTGAGTCCGTCGTCTTGCACGACTCTGGCGGACTTTTGCAGAATGCTTTCTACTTCATCTGGATCTTGTATCCCAGCAGCTTTAACTAAGGCGGCGACTCCGGCAACGTGGGGAGATGCCATGCTGGTTCCTTGGAATCCGGCAAATACTGGTTCTTCCGTATCTGGATCGATAGTTTCTTGGACGATTTTACCTGTATTGCTGCCACCAGGCGCAGAAAGATCGATTCCTGCACCGAAGTTAGAGTAGGGGGCTTTTTCTCCCGCTGAATCGATCGCCGAAACTCCGATGACGTGAGGATAACGAGCGGGATATTCGGCGGCGTTACTGTTGGCGTTTCCAGCAGCGGCGACGACTACGACACCTTTTTGATGGGCATAGGCGATCGCTTCTTTCATCATTTCGCTTTCAGCACCACCACCTAAGCTCATATTAATTACGCCTGCGCCGTTGTCAGCAGCATAGCGGATGGCTTCGGCAATATCAGAGGTCGTACCCGTACCACCTGCACTTAAGACTTTCAGGGGCATGAGCGTTGCTTCGTAAGCCACACCTGCGACACCATAGTTATTATTGGTCGATTGTGCTACCGTACCCGCTACATGAGTTCCGTGTCCGTTGTCGTCGTCTGCCTCAATTTTGTCATTGACAAAATCGTAGCCTTTAACGAATTTGGTATTTTTCAGGTCTGGAACTTGACTGATACCCGTGTCAATCACGGCAACGGTTACACCGCTACCTTTAGTTTCATCCCATGCCGACTCAATGCTAATACTACGCATGTTCCATTGCTGACCGTATTGGGGGTCGTTGGGAACCTCATAGGCGCGGTAAATGTAGTTAGGTTCGATATATTCGGTAGATTTAGCGATTTTGGAGTTTCTCAGGCTAGTCAGAGTCTGGCGATCGCCTTCCACGACATATACATTATCTGCTGCGGAAAACTCACTATTGAGCCGAGGCTTGACTTTGTATTGCTGCGCGATCGCGTTTAATTTAGCTTCTATCTCCGTATTCGGCACATTTTCCCGAAAATCTAGCACAATGGACTGATATTCGCCTTTAGCTGCCAACCCTTGAAAGCTTGACAGAGCAAACCACAGCCCGCCAATAAACAAACACAGTAGAATAAACTTTTTCATACCTGCAATCCATTTGTACTGAAGCGGCAGTAGCTTAATCTACAAGATAACTCATGCGATCGTCCCGCGAGCAGATGTTGCAGAATTCTTACAGTTATCAGTTATCAGTTATCAGTTATCAGTGACTTGTGGCTGGTGGCTAGTGGCTAGAAGAAGAGTTTGATTCTGCTAGCCAATGCGTTACTATCCGCTCACCATTCATGCTCTAAATACCCATTACAACTTTAGTTGCTTGAGGGCAGTTTGCAGACTCTCAGCGATCGCAGGAGCAGCACGGCGATCGACCGCTTCAAACTAGCAGGAATTACCATTCCAGGTAGTCCTAAACAAGTAAGGATGTAAGTATAGAGAAGAGGTCTTTTAACTCTAAACCATGCTAGCAGACAGCCTGACTTGCCCTCGTTGTCACGCAACTCGGATTGTGAAGAACGGCAGAATACATAACGGTCGGCAAAACTTCAAGTGCAAAGCCTGTGGTAGGCAGTTTGTCCAACATCCGACCAAAAAGGTGATTGGACAGGAGACGAGAAATTTAATTGATAAATTGCTGTTGGAAAGGTTGTCCTTGGCAGGAATTACCAGAGTAACTGGGGTTTCTGAGCAATGGTTGCAAACCTACATCAACGCAAAATATGAGGCGACTCCACGACAAGTTGAGGTTGAGGAGAAAAAAAGGGGCGCTTAACGATTCAATGCGATGTGACTTGTGGTCGTTTGTAGGTAACAAAGGCAATAAACACTCTTGTGTGGTTAGCTTTGGATGTGAAGAGTGGAGAAATCGTTGGAGTTTACGTCGGTGACCGCTCTCGTGCAGGAGCTATAGGATTATGGCAATCCCTACCAGGTGTCTATCGTCAGTGCGCTATCTGTTACACCGATTTTTGGGAAGCTTATGAGCAAGTCATACCTAATCAACGGCATCGAGCCGTCAATAAAAGGAGTGGTAAGACAAATTTGATGGAACGGTTCAACTGCACTCTCCGTCAACGAGTTTCACGTTTAGTTAGAGATACCTTGTCCTTCTCAAACAAATTAGACAACCACATTGGAGCTATTTGGTTTTTCGTCCATCACTACAACTTATCCTTACTTGTGTAGGACTACCAATATATTTAATCTGCAAGTTCAGATATTTTTGTTCGCTTTGAGCCATTAAATAAAGTCTTAATATTTTAGTCAAATCATTGAGTGGTTAGCGTTAAAGATTGGCTGCTTAGTTAACTATATCTGGGCATATAAAGGCAGGAGGCAAGAACCACAGAAAATAAAAACATAGGACTGAAGAAAGCTTTTCTAGTCAGCTAGACATGAGTTGTAAAGTAAAAAAATATTGTTAGGAATGCTTGACTTTCAATTCTTTTTAAATCAAAATTTTATTGTTAGAAATGCTTGACTTTTTGCCTTAAAAAAGTTAGATAATTCACTTTTTGTATCCTCTTAGACTGATTTTTTTTCAATTTATATAGTGCTACTCTAATTTCACTGTAGGCTGGCAACGTCCACCCTACACTTATTTAGCTTTAGGTTCATCATGGGTGGGCTACACTTATTGAGTTTCGAGTACAAAAACACTAGTACCCCTACCTGTAAATACTCATACCCCAGCCAACAAATACTAGTACCCCCACCTTCAAAAAACTTTTAATCTCTTATTACTTAAGAATTTGACTGATTGAGTACAAACTTAATTAATTTAATAATTTCGATCTTGGGCAAACGAACCCTTAGAAATGAGGTAGCTGATATAAGACTGTTTATCTACAACAAGACAAACAACGAAGGCACATTTTTACGACGCGATCGCTACCTAGTTAATTCATGCTGAACAGAACAACGCCAAGATCTCTATTTCAATTTCATCGAGCAACTGCTCAGATGTACCAACGGTCAAGAACCGGAAATTTTAGATGCTCAGCCAGATTGACTCGATGCTGGCTTGGTCAAAACAATGATGCAAGTAGCAACAGTAATGGCACACCAGGATAATCAGGATGCTGCCAAATTCTTAATCCACGTTGCCCGTCAGCTAGCAAAACAATTAGAGCTATACCCTCAAATTAATTCAGTAACCAGTGACCAGTGAGCAGTTAGTGGAAGGGTTGCCGGATAAGTGGCTTATCTAAGTCTACGACACCAGAGAGTGCGATCCTAACTATACTTTCAGCTCTCCTATTCGTGCTGTGGAGGAAGTCGAGCTTGCCGATTTACCAGAGCATGTTGCCCAAGTGTTGGTATTAGAGCGCCAACCAAAATCTTGAGTTTAGCTACGATTTTGCTATGCCAAAACCGTATTTCTCAAACACAGATCTTGCTTGCTTATCAGTCAAAAACTGAATATATTCTTTAGCAGCGTCAGGATTTTTACTGCTACTGATAATGGCTATGGGATAGACAATCGGAGAATGTAAATTTTCGGCTGCTGTAGCCACGACTCGAACTTTATCTGATGTCTTAACATCTGTGATGTAGACAATACCAGCATCAGCATTGCCACTTTCTACAGCAGCTAATACGTTACGGACATTATTGCCAAAAACTAATTTTGGTTTGATTTGTGCTAAAACTCCTAATTTCTGGAATAATTCTTCAGAATATTGTCCGACTGGGACACTGCGGAATTCTCCTACAGCAATTCGTTTTACATTAGGATCTGTTAATTGCTCGAAGTTATCGATCTCCAAATCGGAATTATTTGACACAACTAAGACAAGACTGTTAGTTAATAAGTTGCGGCGGGTATCGGAAAGAATCAAATTTTTATCCTGCAAGGCATTCATTTGCTTTGTCGCAGCAGAAAAAAAGACATCTGCTGGCGCACCTTGTTCTATTTGTTGTTGTAATGCACCAGAAGCACCAAAATTATAATTAACTTTGACATTTGACTGAGTTTGTTGAAAAAGTGGCTGAATTTCTTTTAAAGCATCTTGCAGGCTAGCAGCAGCTGATACGAGTAAGGTAGTATTTGCTTGTGCGATAACAGGGGGAGATGGATTCAACCAGTTTAAAATAGTTACTAAAACGATCGCGATCGCCACTCCACAAATAAAGGCAAAAAAGTTTCTTCTTTTCATAGAACCTCCAGTTCAAGATTTATTTTGCTTGCAAGAAATAACTGTAAATTATACTAGAACATACGGTATATATGTTTTGTAAATATATTGAATAAACATATACTTACGATTAGAAAATATGTAGGAACTTCTAACCCTTAAAGGAGATAATGGGGCGATCGCTCGACAATAAAAAGTATTTAAATTTACAGTTTATCGAACATAAATAGATAAAAGATCGAGCCAACAAAACAGATATAAAAGAGCAACAAATGAAGATTAGCGCCCGCAATACCTTAAAAGCAACTGTAAAAAAAGTGATGCCAGGAGCCGTTAACACTGAAGTCACATTAGAACTTGCACCTGGGGTGGAAATAGTTGCAATTATTACGAAATCCCCTGCCGAAAGCTTGGGACTTGCGGAGGGCAAAGAGGCTTACGCTGTCGTTAAATCGTCAGATGTCATGGTTGCAGTTGATTGAGCGATCGCTATTTGCCAGCCACAATGTGAAAAATATGCCAGTACTTTTGTTCGCCTAAAGCAGTCTTGCCTGGGTGTTCTTCTTCTTGAAACCATTCAATCTTGAAGGGTTGCAGCAATTCTTCCACCTGGGTACGGGTGTGATGACTCATGTTAGGGTAAACTGCCCAAGAGTCGCGATCGCCAAATAATTGACCGCAGAAACGCCCCCCAACCCCCAAGGCTGCAACAATTTTGCTCCACAAACCAGAAAAATGTTCTGGCGGACAAAATGGTAGACAAAAGCTGGCATTGATTAGATCTAGTTAGATTATGCTCCCCTACCTATGATTCTTTGGCAATACGGTTTGATTTCCATAGATCAATTAGCACGAATTTTTGATTGGCTAGAGAACAAAACTCACATTAGTCTTAATAGGTAACATTATGTTTACAGTATTAATTGCCATTCTCAGTTTAATAGTTGTTCCAGCAATTGTGAATGGCTATTTCGGCTATTTGTTGCTGCGAACAACAAAATGAATTTCGATTACACGCATCTGAGATTGAAATCTGAAACTCAAGAGCGAAAATCCAAAATGCTACGAGAGGTATTGTGCTATGAATCCGATCGCGATTAATGACACGACACTACGAGATGGAGAACAGGCGGCGGGTGTTGCTTTCACAATTGAGGAAAAAATAGCGATCGCTAAATTTTTAGACGCGATTGGGGTGGATGAATTAGAAGTTGGCATCCCAGCAATGGGGGAAGTCGAAACGAAAGCGATCGCGGCAATTTCTGAGTTAGGTTTGCAAGCTAAACTTTTAGGTTGGAACCGCGCCACAATTTCAGATCTTCAGGCTTCTATTGCCTGTGGTTTGCAACGAGTACATATATCCATTTCCGTTTCTGAAATTCAAATTGTTGCCAAGTTTCACCGACAATGGCACGTGATGCTGCAAAAACTTAAAGATGCGATTAGTTTCGCCCGCGATCGCGATCTTTGGGTAGCAGTTGGGGGAGAAGATTCCTCTAGAGCTGATGAAAGCTTCCTCTTAGAAGTCGCTCTTTACGCTCAAGAGTGGGGTGCGTCAAGATTTCGCTTTTGCGACACTGTAGGAATTCTCGACCCCTTTAAAACATACAACAGAGTCAAGCAATTGACGACGTACTTATTGATTCCGATAGAAATGCACACCCATAATGACTTTGGTTTGGCAACGGCAAATGCTTTAGCTGGACTGCAAGCGGGAGCCTCATCGGTAAATACAACAGTGAACGGTTTGGGGGAAAGAGCTGGGAATGCGGCTTTAGAAGAAGTCGTCATGGCACTCAAACGCATTCAAGGGATCGATTTGGGAATTGACACGACGCGGTTGTTAGAACTGTCCCGATTGGTAGCAACCGCATCGGGTTGCAAAGTACCTCCTTGGAAGGCGATCGTGGGTGAAAATACTTTTGCTCATGAATCTGGCATTCATGCTCATGGCGTTTTGCAAAATCCCGTGACTTACGAGCCATTCGCTCCTGAAGAAGTGGGGTGGGAGCGGCGCTTAGTTGTAGGCAAGCATTCAGGTAAGCACTTGGTATCTAACTTACTACAGCAGCAGGGCATTAGTTTAAACACAGATGAAACCCAATCCATCTTAGATGCAGTACGGCAGCGATCGGTACAAAACAAACGCAGCCTCGATCTGCAAGAACTAATAAATCTAGTCCCATTTCATCACATGAAAAAAACAAATAATCCCTCCTCTGCCCCTCTGCCCCTAGTCTCCTCTGCTGCCTATTTGTATGAACCTTAAGTGAAACCGTACAATCCTATCTCAGAGGTAATCCCATGCAATCAGATGAATTAGAACTAGACTTGCCACCAGCTTTTGAAATTGGCTCAAAAGTAAAAACTCGCAAGCTAATCCGTAACGATGGTACGTACCCAGGGCAAGAAATTGGCGCAACACTAGCGAAAAAGGGAGAGATCGGCTACATCATCAGTATTGGTACGTTTTTGCAAAACTCTTATATCTACGCGGTACATTTTATCGAAAAGGGTTTTATTGTTGGTTGTCGCAAAAAAGAACTAGAAGCAGTTGAGGAAATCAAATGAAAGTCATGTTACGTCAAAATGCTATGGGACATTTGGTAGTTTACGTTGCCAAAAAAGATCTTGAGGAAGAAGTAGTAAATCAAACAGAGGGAGATGAGGGGAAGATTTTTACTTTAGCAAATGGTTGGGAATTAGTATTTCCTAACTTGCCAGAACCCATGAAATTACCGCAGACTGTAGAGGCTAAAAGGCTCTCTTGAAAGGAGTCAGTAACTCCATGTGTGACTTTTTTCTTAGCCACGCCAGTTCGACGCGAGGTGCTACAACGGGGGGAACCCCCGCAACGCACTCGCTCCTCAACGGAGGACACCCCCGCACGCGACTGGCTCCCCTTTTTAAGGGGGTTGGGGGATCGGAGAACTGCGCTATTCACGAAGAGATCCCCCCTAGCCCCCCTTTTTAAGGGGGGAACAAGACACGTAGGGCTGGCATTGCCCACCCTACTATTGGTGCTTCATGGATTTCCTATGTGAGTTAACAAGGGGGCTTTGTCCCCCGTTTTTTCAAATGTGCTGAAATAGGAGTAAGAAATATGAGCGATTTTAAACACGATCGCGTGTTGCCATTTCATCTAGAAGGGAAATTTTTAGGTTTTACTGTCGATCGACATAGTACACCTAAATACTTGCAACTAGAGGTTGCAACCGGACAGTTGAGGATTAAAATAGCCAAACAGTCCCGTTTTAGGCTTGGATCGACCTTAAAACCTGGCGATCGGATTGAAGTCTTTGGGGAGCAAAAGTTCAAGTACGAGACAGGCGAATTTAAATTGAAAGCCGATCGCATTCACAAGCTGACAGCAAACTCAGATAATGACTCCGAGCGCCAACCAGAAAATGGCAAAGTGAAGATTGTTGCTTGTTATAAGTCGGGTTGTCTGAAAAAAGGTGGCAGCAAATTGGTGTCCGTTCTAGAAGGGGTGTTGCGCGATCGCGGTTTAGGCGATCGCGTTACTATTCAAACAACAGGCTGTTTGAAACGCTGTTCTCAGGCTCCAAATCTCATCTTAAAACCTGACAACATCAGCTTAAACAACATGACTCCTGAAGCTGCGATCGCCGCGCTGTTAGAGCGGGTGAACGAGCATTTCGCATAACGGTTTCATCCAGTTCTGTGCTAAGTCATCAATTGCCGAGTCGATGTCCAACACCTGAACTTTTCTGTATGGACAAACTCTATTAAGTCTGAAAATATTGTATGTATCTAATTAAGCTAAGTTTTTATCAATTTGCTATGTAATTTCTAGAGTTCGCCTATGAGTAAATTTCAATTCTAAATCTTATCATTCAATTTTTTTCTAAAAATATAACCGAATTGTCTACAGAACTTCATTGCTATATGTTATAGCTGTGAAGAGTTGTCGGATATTATTTAACTAAACAACGAGCAAAAGATTAACGTTTAGATCTACCTTTTGTATCTACTCAAGGCATTCATATTCATTCCTTGTGTGGGTCAGATCGGTCAAAAGTTTTAAACCTTCTCTGCCGCGTGTCAGCCCGTGATGGTGCGGGCTGTTTACTTTTCTATTAAACGTCAGTTTGAGTGAAATAGCTCAGAGAAAAAGGTTATCTCAACCCGAAGAAAACTTCTTGGGGCGATCGCTTAATCCAATCGCCACCATCTCTCTTTGTGGATTATCTTTTTCCCATATAGACATGATTGTTCTATGTTGCATAAATATATTTACATAGTTTTTAAAATTCTGTAATATACAGATCGTTAATTAACTAAATTGAGTAGACTGATATAAGAACAAGAGTAGGTTTGTGCTTAGCTTGCGATGCATTATCGCTAGCTGTTCCAAGAATTAGAACAAAGAAAGCTCAATCGACTATTAAGGTGTATATATTACGAACGAGGCTGTTATGACAGTGATTTACGCGCAGGCAATATTTGACTCTCCCAAAAAATCACCTGTCATGAAGTATTGGAAATATCGCAAACGTGCCAAAGCCCTACGTCACGTTCAGTGGACTTACGAAGTCGATTTGAAGAGAACGCTCAATTGGCTTGAGTTAGTAGATTGGATTTTCTATCTGCATAGCCAAGGTTTAGAGCCTGCTGCGTTAGATGAATTCATCACTTTCTGTGGGTGGTATTTTCCCCAGTTAGCGGAAGGCAAGCCTCACTAATGTGTAGCGATCTGCGATCGCGCGATCGGGATAAGATACCAATTTCGCGCCATCTGCTCCCATAATTATTTCGGCACTGTGTTTCACAGTGCTTTCTCTTGGCAAGGATAAAACGGTGGGGGATTGGCAAGACATTCACGGATATCTTTAAGCTGCACAAACCGCTAACTCCTAGAACGAGAACGCTCGCATAGATTGCGCTGAATCAAAATTGGTACAAATAATTGCGATCGCAATTATGCATCACTATTTCTCACAGCCAGAGGTGCTAAAACACACAACTTTATAAGCATGTTTCATCAATAGCATTCGCTAGCTGCACGCCGTTCGGTGCGAACAGAAATATCCCTGCCGCTAGATATTGTTGCTGTCCTTCTAGTGCGTAAGTTACTCCAGCAACAAAGTCTACTGCTCGTTGTGCTTTCTCTGCATCCATCTGTACAACATTTAAGACTAGCGGTTGACCTTGCCACAGAATTTCGACGGCTTGCGTCACTTGTTCAAAAAACTGTAGCTGCATGACTACCACTTGGGGTGTCTTCTGTTCTAGTTGGGGTAGACTCTTATGTTTGTTTGCTGTCAAGTCAGCCGCTCTTCTTTCCCGCTGCCGCACTACATTTGCAGGAAAAGCAGCTCTTAATTTTCTGTAATTCTGTTGGGACAATTCCTCTTCTAGTTCGGATACCTCTAGCTGATGCATCATCATGCTTACTCATCCTCTATTTTTTCTAATTGGGGCTGGCGAAGAGCTTTAGGTATGATTTTTAGTACCTTTAAATCTATACTCTGGTTAAATGAAAAGCTTGTCAACTCAGTGTTTTTGCCTTGATTTGTCAATTCAATAAAGGTCGGAAAAGTTCGGGAATCAGCAGTTTTCTCGTCAAAAGAGCTTTTTTGTTAACAGCGTACAACACTATACTAATTTCTTATTTCGCATCCTCCTTGAGGTATATTTTAATAGCAATCTACTCAACAATTAGCTTGTAATGCTTTGTGAATATAGCTATTATTGTTAGTAGTTTTGTTGGTATTTCGTTGGTGTAAAGTGATGAGCAACATACTGCCTGCTGGCAAAGGTCGAAATAGAAATCGAAGCCGTTCACTAAAATGCTGAATGGCTCTGATAGAGCCACAAAAGTTACTAGTAGAATCCAAAACTTAATTGGTTAAATAATATACAACAACCAAATTCTATCGCTGGATCGGCAATTTCCCCAGTCTGACGAAAATCTTGCAGATTCAGCATTTCGACTGATGCGATCGATCGCCCTAGAAATAGTCATGTAAATTACCAAAATAATTAGTGTATTATGGTAATTTAAGTAGCGTCGTGCGGTTTGTTAAAGACTTGTTTAATATTGAACCAAACAACTTCTAACACAACTTACTGGGCTATCAAGAGTGTCTCTCAAGACAAGTCGATTCAAGGCAATCAAATAACAAAATCAGATTGATATATATGATGTAAACTACCTCAGCTAATATGACTTGCAAAGTATATGCCAGTACTCTAAGTGATGCAAAGCGGGATGAAGTTAACCTGTAGTAGCTGCCATTAGAGAGATCAATTGCGCACACAGCCAGCTTATTCGTAGAGAATGGAGGTTAATTACCTTTCACAAGGTGATTTTCGTGTTTTACTAAGATCCTAGAGGGTGCAGCAGGCTTTTGCTTACTGGAATCAATTTGGCTGTTTAAGAAAGGCTTACACGCTACTTGTAGAACGCAGCTCCTACTTTAGCTTCATAATTATCTAGACACAGCCTCTTATGCAGAATCGATTGATGCCGAGAAATCTTCAAAAGTTGTGAGGAAGATGGAACATGGAAAATCTCTATCATATTGATAATGGGAACCAATCTAAACAGCAAAGCTTTGATTATGCAGCTCTTGACGTGGAAGCACAAATTGCTGTCCAAAAGCATACTTGTGACATCAAAAGAATGATGCGTAGAACGACACAAGATATTATTGAAATAGGTGAAAAGCTAATCGAAGTCAAGCAATATCTTGGGTTTGGGCATTTTAGCAATTGGCTAATAGCTGAATTTGGTTGGAAGGAACGAACAGCAAGAAACTTTATGAGAGTGGCAGAAGTTTTTAAATCGGCAAAATTTGCCGATTTATTTATTGCTAGCTCAGCCCTATATCATTTGGCTGCTCCTTCTACCCCTGAAAGCGCTCGCCAGGAAGCACTAGAGCTTGCTAATAAGGGAGAATACATAACTTACTCTAAAGCTAGAAGCATTATTAGTCAACATCAGGAATTAAAAAAACTTAAAAATTCTACTTGTAATGTTACTTCAGATGCAAACAAGCACGAAGTAGATTCTGTTCAAGCAAAGTTAATTACATCAGTTGAAGAAGTATTTCATGAAAGTTTACCAGATTCTCAAACAGTTGATGTATTAGCTGTAGTCATCGATCGAGATGGTTTGGGAAGTCAAAAAGTGTCTGCCGAAAACCCATCATCGACTAATCCCATCTCGATTAGAATTAGCGACGACTGTAGAGCCTTGATTAAGAGTGTAGAGTCTCTTAGAGAAGAAGAAGCAACTGCTTTGGTGAGAGCAATAGCAAAGCACTGGTCAGTAGAGAAGATTTTAGAGAAAATCAAAAAATAGCCACTTTTTTAGCTCAGAAAGCGATTGCTGGATGAAGCTTCAACGGCTCCACTAAGATCGAAACTACGAAATTCCTACATTCTGGAATTATCTCACTATTTTGAATTATGCCAAAAAGCACTAGAGACGATCTTCTGCTCAAGCTTCCCACTACCTTTTAGAAGCTAGCTTTCACATGCTCGGCAGTACTTGGAAGTATACAAAATCTCCCACCCCTGCTTGCTCTTCAATCAAAACCTCTCGCCAACACAGTGCTATCTGCATGAAACTCCCTAATTTTGACAGTTAAGGTTCTTCAACATCACCAACAGTTACACTTTGAGCGCTCAAACACCTCAAATCAAAAGGCACCTACTAACTAAACAGATTTTTTTTACTCTATTGCTGTTTTTTCTAATGCTATTATACACAAGCCATAGTCAAAATTGCAACACCATAAAAAGATCGTTATTTAACAATTCTCGCCGAGCGATCGCGGCAATTTCTATCTCGATCTCTCATATTCGTTTTTCTGGGAGCCAAATCGAGCAATTGGAATAGACAAAAGAATACGAATTAATTGGCTTGATATCGCTAATTCAATCGGTGAGTGGGCATCTACGAGAAGTGAGCTGGCAATCTGATTTGCAATAAAGGCTCATACGTCAACTTAGTTTTGGCGAGAAGGTTGTGCAATTCCCTTCTGCATCCATCCGCTTTCGATAGTTGTACCTGGTTGGCTGCGATATTTGTAGTTAATAATACCATTTCACTAAAGCTATGCTACAGAAGCTCCCTCCTAGCCCCCCTTATCAAGGGGGGTTGGGGGGATCTCTTTTGTCGTAGTCAAATAGTAAGTTGGTATAACTTTCTAAAGGTTTTTACAGATAAAAAAATGGCATACCAAGTCAGTTGGTATGCCATACTTTCAACTAGAAAAATACTAGGAGTAACGGAGCTGATTACTTAATATTCAGCACTTTTATTCAAACATTCTTGTGCTTGGTAAGCTTGCAATCCCAATAGAACTAAGTAAGTCATCATCTGAGCTTGCGATCGCTGAGTGGCTGCTGCAAGCTGATTAATTTGATGTAGAGGCAACTGCTGCTGAAATAGTACCAGCGACTGTTCCAACTCTTGGGCTATAGTACGGCGATTTAGACTAGCATTTTTCTGTAATTGCTTCCCAATCGGCGATAGTAGTAAAAAAAATAATAAGTTGGTTACAAAGCCAGAACGGGAAGAGTGTTCTCGGTGAGATTGAGTTTCGATAGTTTTTAATAACTCCTCTGGCATATAGAAACTTGGACGGCAGTTTGCAATTAGGCTATTGCGTTGATACCTATGCGATTTTTCTGGTTGTTCAGAATTAAAAATAACCAAAATAATTACAGATTTAAACGTCACTTAATATATGTACTAAATTTTTCTACGGTTAACCATTCCCCAAAGTATAGGAAAAATATTGTTTTTTAAGTGCTTAGATTAATTTGAACAATCCAAAAAGTTCGGACAAATATCAGATTTTTTCAGGTTTTAACCAAAATAACCGAAAAATTCAAAAAATGTCATGTAAATAACTTTATTTATCTTGCAATGTTGATTAAAGTAATGATATAGATTAAGTGACTAAAGTAATACCAGATTTTTATTAACTCACACAAGAAAGAATATGGTTTACTTAAATCGGACTATGCATAATGGGCAAAGAATATCTTAATCGTTGAGTTCGCATACTGCAAACAGCTGCACATCTCTATTGAAAAGCTTTGAATTGATTCCGAGTAAAATAATTGTGAAAGATTCGTTTACATGTAAGTGTTTTATGCGATCGCAGACAACAATTCGCTAACCGATCGATTTATAGATTAGACTTGGAGCTTATATTCGGAATAGCAAGAGCGAGCCAGAAATTACTAGAACCGAAAAGTCTCTCTGTTAAGCAATTTAAAACGTACTAGAGTGACATTACACGCTAAGAGAAAATTACATAGAACTCAATGCTATCAAATGACGAGCGCTCATTTCTTCCCTAGTAGAGCTACAGATTTCAACTATTTTGGAGACACCTACAAGATGAATGCAATCAACTCTCAGTCCTCAACTTTTGAAACCAGAGAATTTATCGTTGCAGATACAGTTGTGTTTAACAAACAAGGTACGCATTTAACAGATATTCAAAAAATAGTACTTAGAGGTGCTTGGCAAGGATACACATATGAAGAGATTGCCGACCGAGAAGGATATAGCGAAAAGTACTTAAAACGAGATGTTGGACCTAGATTATGGAAGATACTTTCAGAGGCTTTAGGCGAAAAAGTAAGCAAAAAGAATTTTAGAACAGCTCTTGAAAGAAGATTAACGCTAGCGAACCCCCCTCACAACCAACAGCTTGATATGGATAGTTGTCAAGACTGGGGTGAGGCAGTTGACGTACATACTTTCTACGGACGTACCCAAGAATTAGCTACATTACAACAGTGGATTGTTCAAGATCGTTGTCCTTTAGTAGCACTAGTAGGTATGGGTGGTATTGGCAAAACCACTCTTTCTATAAAGCTAGCTCAGCAGCTTCAGAGTGATTTCAAATACATTATTTGGCGCTCGTTACGTCATGCTCCACCAATACGAGAACTCCTAGAAGAGATGATTTATTTTCTCTCTAATCAGCAAGAAAAAGATTTACCAGAAACTACAAATGGAAGAATATCACTGCTCTTAAAATATTTCCGTAAGTCTCCTTGTTTATTGATTCTTGATGGTGCTGAATCAATCTTGAATTACGATCGAAAAGACATGCACTATCAAAAAGAGGACGAGGAGTATGGACGACTGATAAAATATATAGGAGAAACATATCATCAAAGTTGTCTATTGTTAACAAGTCGAGAGAAACCCAAGGAAGTTGCTATAAGAGAGGGAGAGGAATTACCTACGCGATCGCTACGATTGATAGGACTGGATGAGTTAGAAGGGCAGTATATCCTCAAAGGTAAAGGGATTTATGGATCGGAAGATGATTTGAAAAAAATAATTCAAATTTATGGAGGCAATCCTTTATTACTGAATATGGTTTCTACAACTATACAAAACATATTTGATAGTAGCGCCTCTGATTTTCTAAAACAGGAAATAATAGTGTTTAATGATGTTAAGGAATTTTTCGATAATCAGTTCAATCGCCTACAACCAATTGAAAAAGAACTCATGTATTGCTTAGCAATTGAGCGCGAACCAGTTTCATTTCAGAAATTGAAGAATGATTTTGGCTTAAAAGTTCAGTCGCTAGAACTAGCAGAAGCTTTAGAATCTCTGAGGCGACGCTCCTTAGTTGAAAAAAATCAGGGGTTCTTTACATTACAAATAGTATTAATGGAATACACAACAGCGCGACTGCTAAAAGAAATTTGTCAAGAAGTATGCACGCAGCAAATCTCGCTCTTGAAAAGTTCCAAATTGCTGAAATTAATAGTAAGAAATTATGTTGAAAGTACTCAATCGAATATTTTCTTTAAAATGGTTTTAGACCAATTACTCTTAGAACTTGGAAGTAAAAAGAATGTGGAATCACAACTAAATAAAGTCTTATCTACATTGCAGCATGAATCTTTTAAATTGGAAGACACTACCGAAGATATCATTAGTTTAATTCATCGAATGCAAGCGAGTCTAAGTAGCCATAAGTAGATCGAGAAAAAAACTAATTTCAGGAAGTGATACCAACTATAAAAGCGATCGCTCAATCTGAACAAATTAGTCTGCGAAGTATTTTCTTTAACTTTTTGTTACTCAGACTCATCAGTAGTTCCACAACTTAATTGCAGGGCATCTACAAAGATTTATCTATTTTACGGATTTGAAATTACTGCTATTCTGTTTTTTTTGCTGTCATGTAAAATATTTTACTAGAAATATTGTACCAGATTAGCGTTCGTCAAGGGTTATTCTAATTTTACTCTTGTATCCTGAGTTGTAGATTGCCACTACACAATTGGTAATAGGTGATTGTGCTGCTCCTAATAAGCTCTTTCGATCGCTGCTGTACTACTACCTTATATAGTGAGAATTCTTTTCTAGTATTTCTAGTCAACTAATTTGGCAACTAAAATTTTCGGGGTGTAGTAGAATTCCAAACGCTGAAAGACAGAATAAACGTCGGCATTTACAAGGGTTTCATAAAGTTCAGCTATCTTTTTTCGGTACTATAACTGAACATAAAATAAAAGTTTTTCTATTAATCCTGAACAAACTAGGATTTCTTTCTTCCTCAAAACCAGTAGATTATTTAATGTAGTAACCACCAGCTTGTATCTATGAAAAGCATAATTCGCTACTTAGCAAAAACGTTATTACCGCATTCGTACCAAACCTATATAAAAACACTAAAATCTATAGTTTCTAGTTCATTAGTAGTAGAACAAGGTTATCGATGGGGTCAAAATTTTAGAATCGTTAATGATTCCAGCACTACAGATAGCTATTTAAAAGCTGCCGCAGACAATATCTCGGCAAATGCTTTAGAAGCTTACTTTGATTCCCATACTGAAGGATTAGGAATACTTAAGTGGAAGCACTATTTTAAGCTTTACCATCGTCATCTTTCTAAATTTATTGGACGAGAAGTTCATATTCTAGAAGTTGGCGTTGCCAGCGGTGGGAGTTTAGAAATGTGGAGAAATTATTTTGGTTCTAATTGTCAAATTTATGGCGTAGATATTGAAGAAGCATGTAAAGCATACGAAAATGATTCGATTAAAATTTTTATTGGCGATCAGACAGATCGCAATTTCTGGAAACGATTTAAAAGCGAGGTTCCTACTCTCGATATCGTAATTGATGATGGCGGACACGAACCAGAGCAGCAGATTGCAACTTTAGAAGAATTATTGCCGCATTTACGACCAGGAGGAGTTTATATATGTGAAGACATTCATGGTGCTTTAAATCAGTTCCATACCTATATATCTGGGTTGACGCATAATTTAAATGCATTACAAGAATTTGGCTATAAGCCTATTAAAAGCGGTAGCGGTCTTGCTAGTTTCTCAACCTATTTTCAAGATGCCATTCAGTCTTTTCACTTATATCCGTTCGTGGTAGTAATTGAAAGATCGGAAACTCCTGTATCGGAATTTGTTGCTCCATTACAAGGATCTAAGTGGTTAGTACTGACAAAGTAAGTGTTGGATTGTTAGTACTTTCAACACAGGGTTACTTAGCACTAGTTTTTAGCTGCAACTCGTTTTCCTAACCTAATAGTATTTGTGGTATGTCAAAAGTTTTATTCATTTCAGCTCATGCTCCTACAAGGCAGTATCCTCAAGCTGGACAAAAAATTGCTTTTATGAATCTTGCGCAGTATGCTGCCTTACATGAAGTTGTTGATGTGATTGTCATCGCCAATACTACAGAAATAGTTGTTGCTAAAGATCTACAAATAGATTTTGATAATAGTCTCTACACATACCCACTTACTAAATTCAAAAAAGCTATAAACTGCTTGAACTATTATCAAGCACCTTTAAAATTTGCTTCTCGTTTTAATAGAGCGGCTAGTAAGAAAATTCAAGAGCTTCTGGTTACAAAAACTTATGATGTAATTCATTTTGAATATTCCCATGCTGCCGTATATTTAGATACAATCAAAAAATACATTGACCCAAAACAAACTAGAATTGTCATTAGTATACATGATGTATTGACACAAGTTTGGTTAAGGCAATCTGTAAAAAGTTCATGTTTCGATCTTGAAGTAGCCAGAATCTTTCGCTACGAGCAGAAACTTTACTCGAATGCAAGCGAACTATGGGTATTATCTAAAAAAGACCGCGATCTTTTAAGTTCTTTATTTTCAATTGGTAGTGAAAGGCTTATTGTAAAGCCTCCAAAAGCTAGTAGCTTTGTTTATCAAGTGAAACGTCGAGCGGAAAAAATAGAAAAGAAAAGTCTTTTATTCTGGGCTGCTATGGAAAGACCAGAAAACGAGCAAGCAATTCTTAACTTCGTTGACAAATGTTTTAAAAAACTGCTTCAGCAAGATCGAAACTTCAAACTTTATATAGTCGGCTCTAATCCTTCTAAAAAAGTTTTGGCACTTGCAGGCAAACACATCACAGTTACAGGTTTTGTTGAAGATCCAACTATTTTCTTTGAAAAGGCAGAGATCGGAATAGTTCCACTTTTGAAGGGAGGAGGAGTCAAAATAAAAACCCTGGAAATGCTGGAAGCTGGGTTACCTGTTGTTGCTACATCTATAGGTGCTGAAGGAGTCGTGTCTCCAGATAAAAAACTAATAGTAAGTGATAGTTTTGAAAATTGGTTTGAACTCCTTACAGAAGAATTGAAGAATTCTGTAGCTGCTGGAGTAGTATAAATAGAAAAAACATATGTTTAAAAAACTATAGTAAGTGCCTTAAGCTTTCTAACAATCTCGTTGTTAATTTATGTCAGCAAACAAGTATGAATAATCCTTTTACTCAGGTACAGCAAGTAAATTTTTTAGATATAGGCTGTAGTGGTCCACTAGACCCAAAATGGTCTGATTTAGCGCAACTACTAGCATACACTGGCTTCGAGCCAAATGCTAGTGAATGCAAGCGCTTGAGTCGCGAGCCTCATCCATACAAGTCAACTCGTTACCTACCTTTTGCTATTTCTGGAGAGCAAGGAGATCGGGTAATGTACAAAACACATCACCCTTTCTGCTATTCTCTGCTCCGCCCAAATCATGACTGGCTTAGTCGTTTTTCACATCATTACCAATTTAGAGAAACTGGGACAGATACTGTCTCATGTACGACGCTCAACACTTTAGCTAACGAGCAACAGTTAACAGCAGATATTATCAAGCTTGATACGCAAGGATTAGAGTTACCAATTCTTAAAGCAGGGAATCAGGTTTTGCAAAATGCTTTCTGTGTGGAAACAGAGACAGGTTTTGTGGAGAACTATATCGGAGAAACTACATATACACAGCTTGAAGCATTTATGCGATCGCAAGGATTTCTGATGTTTGACATGGAAATTTATCAAGCTAGTCGTAATAATTCTCTGTCCAAGCATGGCAAACATCAGCCTTTATGGTGTGAAGTCGTTTGGTTATTTGATTTCGTAGGTACAAAAAAGAAAACTACGCCAGAAGAAGCTATAAAGTATTTAAAAATCTGCCAAGCTTTAGGGTATTTTGATTATGGGCTAGAGCTAGCATATTATTTTAAAAACTTAGGAATTATAGAAGCAAGTACAGTAAAGTACCTTGAAAAGCCAGAACACTGGACAAATATTGAAAGATCGGATAGTTGGAAAAAACATAAATCATTATCAAGAACTGGTAAAATACTAAGTTTTTTGCCTAATAGTATTAATCAGCGTTTAACCTATGGCTTGAAAGAAGTTGTTGAATGGGGAAAAAAATAACTTCCTACTGAAACTCTATTTGATTATCTCATAAGATTTTCGCTGCAAATTTACCTCTTTAGTAAATACTACTCACTTTACTTGAGCAAAATTTTTACCAGAGCGGTTGTAGTGCTGCAATAAGCTGAGCGCAACGGAAAGTATTCTGTCTAGTTTTCCTACAAAAATACAAACTTTTCTAAATTAAGCTATTTCCAAGATGAAAAAAAACCTTAAAGGTACAATTAAAGAATTATTGTATAATACTCCTTACTTAAAACAAAGTTTTCTGGAATTAAGTAAGTTAGGGTTATATAAGACTTGGGTTCCTCCAGGTCATTTTTACTCGCCAATTCCATCATTAACAGAGATTAAATCTAAAGAAGACGAAATATTTAGTAAACACCTTACAAAAAAAGTTTCTGGAATTGATTTGAATGAACAAGCGCAACTTGAGCTATTTGAAGAATTTAGCGAATATTATCTAAGTTTACCTTTCACTCCCAATCGGCGGAAAAATTTAAGATATTTCTACGAAAATATTTCCTATTCATATTCTGATGCAATTTGTTTATACTGCATGATTAATCATGCAAAGCCCAAAAAAATTATTGAAGTAGGATCTGGTTATTCGTCTTGCTTAATTTTGGATACTAACGATTTACTATTTAATAGTTCGATATCTTGTAGTTTTATTGAACCTTACCCGCAACTATTATTATCTTTAATCAAAGAGACAGACACAGATAAAATCGAAATAGTCCAGAAAAAGCTTCAGAATGTGGAAATCAATAAGTTTACTGAATTAAATGCGGGAGATATTCTTTTCATTGACTCAACTCATGTATCAAAAGTAGATAGTGATGTTAACCATATATTTTTTGAAATATTACCGATTTTAAACAAAGGAGTTTATGTACATTTTCATGATATTTTTTATCCTTTTGAATATCCAAAAGAATGGATATTTGAAGGTAGGGCGTGGAATGAAGCTTATATGCTCAGAGCATTTTTACAATATAACCGCAACTTCCAAATAGTTTTTTTTAATACATTTTTAGAGCTTTTTCATCAAGATAAATTTATTAAAAAAATGCCCTTATGTATGAAAAATACAGGAGGTAGTATTTGGCTTAAGAAAATCTAGTCAAACTTAAAGAAAATGTTTTGAGTGAAAATCAAAAAGTTTATTGGTAAAATCATCTATTTGCAAAAAACTGGTAAAAACCGACGTAAATCAAGTTAACACAGTGTTAAATATATATTTTTTCGATCTAGAAAATTAACTTGGAATCGTGAATTTAAAATAGTTTGAGCTGAAGCTAGGGTTACAGTTTGTATCGTAGTTTTTATGAGATGTAGACATCATAGATAGCTATTAAAAATGCAATTAACAAATTGATTTTAGCTTAGAAATACAAATTTATTCGATCGAACTAAATAAATAAATAGAAATTTAGTCAATTGTTTTTTGTTATAGAAAAGCAAACGAACTTGCTTAACAATCAATGTTGTGAAACTTTGCCTGCTTTCTTTAAAAAGTAAAACATGAATTCAAATAGAGTTCATTCCAAACTAAAAGTTGAGAGTAATTCAATGAGAATGAGGATAATGTTCAAAAAAAACGATCGCCAGAACAAACATCTGAAAAAATGTTTGCATCATTCAGCCTTGTTTTTAAGTAGATCTCTACTTCTAAGTACGCTCTTTCTGCTTGTAGTAGGAATACGTCAGTCTCATGCAAGTATAATTGACTCATTGACTGAAATTTCACGATCTATAAATAGGAATTGTTCCAGAATAGAACCTTCGTACGATATAACAAGAGCTGGACAAACAGCTTTTAGACATCGAATAGACCGCTGCGGAGAACGTGCCGAGCTAGAAATGCGTAGAACCGAAATCGGCAGAACCTATTGGTACGGCTGGTCGATGTTTGTACCCTTAGACTGGAGCGATACCGATCCAGGTTTTGATATTGTCAATCAATTTGCGGCTTGGCCTAGCAGACCAGGTAGAAGATATCCGTGTGGTGGTGTTGGCTCTAAAATCTCGCGCCGAGGTAGTAACTTTATCTTAGATTTCCAACGTAGAGGTGATAATGTAGACGCTGTGTGTACTAACTACACTCTAGCAAGGGTTTCTGAAATAAGAGGGCAATGGACTGACTTTATAGTGCATGTTAAATGGACGGGTAACAACGATGGATTCTTTAGACTTTGGATGAAAACGGGTAGCGGTGACTACATTCAAAAAGTCAACTATCAAGGAGCTACGTTTTGGAATGACGAAGGTACGGGACCGTATTTTAAGATGGGATTATACAAAGGCAATTCTAACTTTTCAGGTCCTGCCCCTCGAATCATTTATACTGATGAATATCGCTTAGGCGATGCAAATTCTAGCTTTGGACAAGTTGCACCTTGAGATTGTTTGAATTAATCGGTTACGACGTTCGCGATCGGTAGCTGAGTAGTTAAGTTTGTAGGGCGATATCGTAGCAATTGAAAGACTACAATACTTTGCATCAGATCGGACTTGTAAAAGCCAATTTTCTTAGCCGATCGATCGCTTTTTGAACTGAATCGATATCTCATCCTTTTATCTAACAAAAATATCAAATTTTTCAGGTAAATTGTAGCACGCTACAATTTACCTGAAATTAATTTTTTATGCGTATTTGTTTCCAGAAAAACTTTTTTATATCTATTTTTTTGCTATCTATATACTCAGAAATAGCTACAATTTACAAAAACGTTGGTGCCACAAAAGCCAGCTTTGTCAAGATCACTGAACTTTTCCGAACTTTTCTGTATCGACAAGTTTTTGCTGTTAAGAGACCATAACAAGGAAGCAAAAATGTATATATCGGATTTGTTATAGGTATAAATGAGGCAGCGCTCTAGCTGCTAAGTTATTGAGAGAAGACACTAAGAGTGCGCTCTAGTAACTTTGGTCAAGAGAGTACCTGTACTTAAAATACCTTCTTGGCTTTTCAAGATTAGTTAATATTAGAGAAGAAATTTCAGAATTGATTCATGAGATTCACTAATAGCTATCACTGATAGCTATTAGGCGATTTTTTACTTCTCATGCAGTAACTTTTAATACAAACTCTTAAACCTTACCTTAAGGGTATAGGCAATTATTTTATTAAATATAGAATATTTATAAATTCGCGATCGCATCTATTAGCTATTCTTTATAAATTGCTACTGCTGTTTTATTTTAATGATTTAAAACACAAGTATTGCTCTATGAAACTGTTATGACAAGCCTTTGAGATATGTTTTATTATGTTTTGCAATCATGAAATTGAAGTATCTGTCATTATTCCAGTTTATAACGGAGGAGAGAATTTTCGTCGCTGCTTATCTGCTCTAGCTAACACAACACCTTCTCCATTTGAAATTATTGTGGCGGCGGATGGAGATACAGACGGCTCTTGGTTGATAGCTAGAGAATTTGGGACTCAAGTTGTGAGAACAAATACACGCAGTGGTCCAGCTGTAGCTCGTAATTTGGGAGCTTGTTTTGCTCAAGGTGAGATCCTATTTTTTGTCGATGCCGATGTCGTCGTTCGTCCAGACGCTATTAGTCAAGTAGTCAGCACTTTCAAGCGCGAACCAGACTTAGCTGCTCTAATTGGCTCCTATGATGATGCCCCAGATGCAACCAACTTTTTGTCACAGTACAGAAACCTGTTGCACCACTACGTACATCAGTCTGGTTGTGAAGAAGCTTCAACCTTTTGGGGTGCTTGCGGTGCTATTCGCCGCGAGGTATTTCTGGAAGTTGAGGGTTTTGACGATAGTTATCGACAGGCTTCCATAGAAGATATTGAATTGGGCTATCGACTCAAACAGGCTGGTTATAAAATTCGACTCAATAAGGCATTGCAGGTCAAGCACCTAAAGCGATGGGAAATTGGTTCTCTACTGAAGGCTGACTTCTACTATCGCGCCCTTCCTTGGACAGAATTGATTTGGCGCGATCGCTTATTAATTAACGATTTGAATCTCCAAGTTTCTAACCGCCTGAGCATCATATTAATATTCGGATTACTTATTGCCGTAGTTACAGCCTTCTGGTGGTCTGGATTTTTAGCTGTAGCTTTGGGAATATGCATGGCACTCTTATTTCTCAACTTACCTGTCTATCGCTTCTTTTGGCGCAAACGAGGGATACGGTTCGCGCTCCAAGTCATTCCCTGGCACTGGTTTTACTACTTCTATAGTGGTTTAGCATTCATTATCGGTACAGCGCGCCATCAATTGCGGCAGTGGGGTTGGCTCAAAACGAGTTCTTCTAAATTTGTGTGAACTCAGAATTTAACCAAACAACTGGATTGACCCATATATGAACCACTATTCTGTCGTTATTATCGGTGCAGGTCCAGCAGGTCTAACTGCTGGCTACGAACTTGTCAAGCAAGGTATCAAACCGATCGTCTTAGAAGGAGACGATAAGGTAGGTGGAATCTCACGGACAGAGACATACAAAGGCTATCGCTTCGACATTGGCGGTCATCGCTTCTATACCAAGATTGGTGAAGTACAGCAGATCTGGCAAGAAATTTTAGCAGCCGATTTTATCAAAGTTCCGCGGCTGTCGCGGATTTACTACGGAGGTAAGTTTTACAGTTATCCACTGTCGTTGTTCAATACGTTATCCAATTTGGGCATTATTCCGAGTATCTTTATTTTGTTTGGCTACTTGAAGGCAAAAGTCAAAACGAGATTGTTTCCCGGTCCTGAACCAGAAAATTTTGAAGACTGGGCGATCGATCGATTTGGTTATCGCCTGTACAGGATCTTCTTCAAAACATATACTGAGAAGGTTTGGGGTATTCCTTGCAGTCGAATTCGGGCAGACTGGGCAGCTCAACGTATTCAAGGGATGTCGCTCAAACGGGCGGTTGTTAACGCTTTATTCGGTAGTCAAAATGCTAAGAGCTTAATCAAAAAATTTGACTATCCAGTTTTAGGACCGGGGATGATGTGGGAGCGCTGCCAGGAAATGATTGAAAGTCAAGGTGCTACGGTGCAGCTGAACACCGCAGTGACTCGCATCGAACGAGAAGGAACTTGGATTAAGAGCATTACTGCCCGACAAGGCGATCGCACGATGCAGATCTTTGGCGATCGCTTCATCTCTAGTATGCCTATAACAGCACTAGTACAAAGACTCGATCCTCCAGCACCCGAGCGGGTACTGACAGCAGCACGCAGCTTGAAATATCGAGATTTTCTCATTGTGGCGCTGATCGTCAACCAACCAGATCTATTTCCTGACAATTGGATTTATATTCACAGCCCAGAATTCAAAGTGGGGCGGATTCAAAACTTTAAGAATTGGAGTGCAGCAATGGTCCCCAACCCTAATAAGACATGTCTGGGGATGGAGTACTTTTGTAGTGAGGGCGATCCTCTTTGGGAGTTATCTAATACAGAATTGATCGATCTGGCAAGTCGCGAGGTTGTCGAATTAAACTTAGCGTCTAAGTTGTCCGCGATCGAGGATGGATTTGTGATTCGTCAGCGCAAAGCTTATCCCGTATATGACGGCGAGTATCGCCAACATCTCCAAGTCATTCAAGAATATTTAAAGCAGTTTGACAACTTACAAACTATTGGACGTAATGGGATGCATCGCTACAACAATCAGGATCATTCCATGCTCACTGGATTGCTAGCAGCTAAAAACATTCTTGGAGAGCAGCATGATTTGTGGAATGTCAATACCGAACGTTCTTACTACGAAGATTTTACCAAAGAAGAGCGATCGAGCATGAAAAAGCAATCTCAACTAGAAAAATTGCCTACGGCGATCTCTAGTAAGGTCAATTAAGACGACATCGTGTCCGTCTAATTGCCAAACTTTATTCTTGAATTCCTCTTGACTAAAGAACATAACTGCTAGAAACAGAGACTGAGTAGCATGACAAACCCTCAAGTCACGATTGTTGTAGCACCGCGCGAACGTTTCAGCTATGCTCGCCAGTCCTTGGAGAGTATTTATGCAAATACGGACATTCCATTTGAGCTGATCTACGTAGATGGTAACTCCCCAGCTGAGATACAGCGCTACTTAGAAGCCGTAGCACAGGAAAAAGGTTTTCAACTGATTCGGACGAATTATTACCTTTTCCCCAACCGCGCTAGAAACTTAGGCTTAGCTCGCGTTAACACCAAGTACGTCGCCTTCGTCGATAACGATGTTATTGTTGCACCTGGTTGGTTGGAAGCCTTGATTCAATGTGCTGAAGAAACTGGCGCTACAGTTGTTGGACCTCTGATGTGTCACGAGGAGCCAGTGCATGAAGTCGTCCACTGTGCTGGCGGGGAAGCACGTGTTGTATGCGATGCTACTGGTAGACGGCGCTTGCGGGAAAAGATGTACAAACAAGGTCATCAGGTAGTAGACGTGCGCCCCAAGATGCAGCGGACGCAAACGGAGTTATGCGAGTTTCACTGCATGTTAGTTCGCGCTCAAATCTTTGAGCAACTAGGTTTCTTCGATGAGTTAATGCTTAACTCCAAAGAGCATTTGGACTTCTGCATGAGCGTGATTCAGGCAGGAGGAAAAGTTTATTTTGAGCCAAGTAGTATTATTACATATGTGCCAGGGCAACCATTGAAGCCGACAGATCTGCATTTTTACATGCTGCGTTGGAGCGATGCATGGGAGTTGGCTAGCCTAAGTCGTTTGCGCGAAAAATGGCAATTAGCAGAGGATAGCTACTTTCAACATAAGTACAAAGCTTTGGGATGGAGGCGCAGAAACACAATTCTCTTTCCTCTCGTCTATCAGTTAACTTTGGGAATGAAAAATCAGTTTCTAGAAAAAATATTGATGTATGGTCTTTTTGCACCACTAGAAGCACTACTGAATCGTTACCTGACTGCAAGTTATGCTAGAAGACACCTAAAGCAGAAAAACACTCAAGCTGCGCCTGCCCTACGAGAACCGATCGCGACAGCAACACCGCGACGCTAGGTGCAGATGCATGAAGATTCTTCTGATCAATGATTATGGTACTGCAACTGGGGGAGCCGAGTTACAAATGCTAGGTTTGCGTCAAAACTTGCGCGATCGCGGTCATGATGTTCGCCTATTCTCTAGTCGTGCTATGCAAGTTGCCAGCAGCCACTGCCTATCTGACTACAGTTGTTTTGGCACTACAACTCGATTGCAAGTTTTGTCCCAGACTATAAACTTCTCTGCCTATTTGAAGCTACGCCAGATTCTGCATGAATTTCGACCTGATGTGGTTCACGTGCGCATGTTTATGTGGCAACTTTCACCACTCATCCTTCCCTTACTTAAAGACGTGCCGTGTTTGTACCAAACAGCTGTGTATAAAGCAGTTTGTCCTGTAGGTACAAAACTTTTGCCCGATGGTCGTCCCTGTAAAGCCACTGCTGGAATTGCTTGTCTGCGCGATCGCTGCCTCACGCCTCAATCTTGGGCAGTGTTGATGGTACAGCGGCAACTATGGCAACGCTGGCAGTCTACTTTCAATTTGGTGGTTGCCCTTAGTTACGGCATGAAAGCACAGTTAGAAAAAGAAGGGATTGGATCGATCGAAGTCGTACACAACGGAGTACCTGTTCGAGCAATGCGTCCACCCCTTGCCAATCCCCCAACCGTTGCCTTTGCTGGACGGTTAGTGTCAGAAAAAGGAGTTAACGTTTTGTTGCGAGCCTTTGCACGTGCTAAAGCACAAGTGCCTAAAGCGCAGTTACTCGTTGCAGGTCGAGGTCCAGAGGAAGATGCTTTACGAGCTTTAGCGGCGGAACTTGGAATTGCAACTGACGTGACTTGGTTGGGACACTTACCACGTTCTGAAATGGAAAAACATTTTGATTCAGCCTGGGTGCAGGTAGTACCTTCGCTTTGGTCAGAGCCATTTGGTAACGTAACGACTGAGGCAATGATGCGCGGTACATCTGTCATTGCTAGTGCTGTTGGCGCACAGCCAGAAATCGTTATTGATCGTATTACGGGTTTTTTAGTACCACCTCTCGATGTGGATGCCTTGACCGCTGCGCTGCTACGCTTATTACTCAACGCAAGTTTAGCAGAGCGAATGGGGCGAGATGGTCGTCAGTATGCTTTAACTCACTTTAGTGAAGACCGATGTACGGAGCGTTTCTTGGAGATTTATCAGGAACTGCGCGCATCGGCAGCAAGCGTATCATCGTGACGAAACCGATCATGAAGAACTATTCTGCACGACGAAGAACGGATTTACAAAGACCGGAACTACCACCAGCGATCGTTTACACACCAGAGAATCTGCTCAGGCATCCAGCTCAACTATTCAAACTGATGTGGCGGGACTTGTTAGCTTCTCGCGAACTGGCATGGCGGCTCGCTGTGCGAGATATTAGCGCTCAATACCGTCAGTCATTTCTAGGATTTATCTGGGCATTCTTACCACCGCTGGCTATGGCAGCAGGATTTACACTTGCAAGTGAGTCCAATATTATCAAAATTGGTGTCACGGACTTGCCCTATCCCGCCTATGTGATGTTCAGCACGGCACTGTGGCAAACGTTTGTAGAAGCAGTCAATGGTCCGGTACAAGCTATAAACTTGTCGAAGCCGATGCTAGCCAGAGTCAATTTTCCCCGAGAGGCAATTATCTTAGCAAAGGTAGGTGAAGTGTTATTCAACTTTGCCATCAAACTCATCTTAATTATGGCGTTGTTTCTCTGGTATCAGATTCCTCTGAGGTGGACAATCTTTCTCGCTCCCGTAGCACTAGTTCATTTAATTATGCTAGGGACGTTAATTGGCACTTTATTGTCTCCTTTGGGAGTTTTATATCAGGATGTATCAAAAGGTCTAGCAATGGTGACCAACTTTTGGCTTTTTTTAACTCCAGTAGTTTATCCCGTTCCTAATGAAGGAACCTTTGGGTTTCTCGTGAAACTTAATCCCGTCACTCCGTTACTAGTAACAACACGGGAGTTAGCAACAACAGGAAATATCTCCAATGCTTGTGGGTTTTGGATTGTCAGCGTCATAACTTTATTTGGGATTTTCTTGACATGGGTTGCATTTCGTCTTGCAATGCCTTATGTAATTGAGAGGGTAAGTTCATAATGTCAATTGAAATAATAAATAGAAAGACTGCAACTCACCCCAAAGAAAGTGAAGTCGTTATCTCCGTCGATCGCCTCTCTAAGAAGTTTTGCCGAGACTTAAAGCAGTCTTTATTCTATGGCATCCAAGATATTACAACAGATCTGGTGGGTGGGAGGCGAAAAAGCGATACTCTGCGTCCAGGTGAATTCTGGGCTTTAAAAGATATCGATTTTCAACTGCGGCGAGGAGAAGCACTGGGATTGGTTGGAGCAAACGGTGCTGGAAAAAGTACCCTGCTACGAATTATTAGTGGTTTGATTAAGCCAGATACTGGCTCTATAAAAATCAGAGGTAGGGTGGCTCCATTAATTGCCCTGGGAGCTGGATTTAACCCGATCCTAACGGGACGAGAAAATATCTATGCAAACATGTCAATTTTGGGCTTATCAACTCAAGAAATCAAAGAGAGATTTCAAGATGTGATAGATTTTGCCGAAATCTGGAATGCTATTGATGCTCCCGTACAAACTTATAGTTCTGGAATGGCAGCCCGATTAGGATTTGCTTGTGCAATTTATACGGAACCAGAAATACTCCTAATTGATGAAGTGCTGGCTGTAGGAGATATCAAATTTAAAGCTAAGTGCTATCGAAAGTTACATGAGCTACGCGATAAGGGTACATCTTTTATTTTGGTCAACCATAATCCGCAAGCAATATTACATATATGCGATTTTGCAGTATATCTATCAAAGGGTGAATTAATTGTGTCTGGCAAAACAGAGAAAGTCATAGAAAAGTATGAAAACGATTTATTTTTGAACGATACGCATGAGTCCTCGCAAGTTTTGTTTTTGCCAGAAAAAACAGAATCTGAAAGTCTAGGGCTAGATATACGATCGCTCTTCTTTAGAGATCTTGAAGGAAATATTGTTAAATCGCTAGTAAGCGGTAAACCAGTAAATTTCTGTGTGGGTTGTCAGGCGCATCAGAGGGTTGATAATGTTACCCTTCACTTGAAAATTAAAACAATAGGTGGTGAAGGTGGAATGGGTACAGTTTTATTTCTAAGTGGCGAACACGATGAAAAATTTTTTGAAATTCCTTCAGGCAAACACGAGCTTCAAGTTGAACTACCTTATCTGGGGTTAGGACCTGGTACATACACTATGAGTATCAAATTAAAGCAGAGTTCTATTTATACTTTTGATGTGGTTGAGTCATTCAGGTTTTCAGTCAAGTCAAATGGAAAAATGAGTGAATGTTGTTTTTATCAACCACGCCTATGGAAACTTGCGAGTCCAGAAAAAGCATAACCCACTCTTGAGCTATGCAATCAAATATGTATTCTTCTATTAGCACAGTTTTTAGCTATAAACTTAACAATTGCTGTTGGTTTACTCTACTAAGTTTACCTAACGTACTTAAGATATTAATTAATTTTGTTACTCATAATGGATAGAAAATTTAGAATAGCACGAGTTTGGTCGAATCGAGAGCTTAGGAAGTTAGCCCCCCTTTTCAAAGGGGATGTAGTTAATATTTCTGCGTGGGATGACCGAGATAAAGAAGGAGGTTACTACCAAGATTATTTCACTCAAAAAGCTCGCTATTACTTCACTAATTATTCTGGGGAGAGAGGGTGGCAAGGCAAGGAAAATGAATATTTCCTCGACCTAACACAAGAACTTCCCTCCGAACTACAACAAAGATTTGATGTCGTGTTTAATCACACCACATTGGAACATGTCTTCGATGTCAGAAAAGCTTTTCAAAATCTTTGTCTTGTATCGAAAGATATCGTTATCGTTGTAGTTCCCTTTTGTCAGAAACAGCATGGAAAAGATATGTATTGTGACTTCTGGCGTTTCACGCCGATCTGTCTCAGATATTTATTTAAAGAAAATGATTTTGAAGTTATATATGAAGCACAAAGCCGGCACAGAAACGCTGCAATTTATCTCTTGTTTGTTGGTTCTCGTTATTCCGAAAAATGGAGGCATATTATGCCAGCTTATAAAGAAATTAAAGAGTGCGGTAATTGGATTGGTCATCCTTTACATCCATTAAACTTCCAATTAATAAAAAATTTTTTAAGTTTTCTGAAAAATTTTCGTTTTGCCTTCTAGGAATTTTAATTGTCATCACAATGCTTTGACGTAGCTAATAAAGTCCCCTAACACCATCTATTACAAGCAATTTAATTGTCTGGAATTGCCTCACAATTCTGGAGAAAACTGCATGAAATAGATTATCGGAAGCATATGATACATGAACAGCCTTTCTTCTCAATTATTATTCCTACCTACAATCGCCCGGAACGGCTACTATCTTGCCTCAAGTCGATCGCTCAGCTAAACTATCCCCCAGATCGCTTTGAAGTCATAGTGGTAGATGATGGTAGCGAGATGCCAATCGAGCCAGTTGTTGCATCCTTTCGCAAACAACTCAATCTCGCTGCGATCGCGCAACAAAATTCTGGTCCGGCAAACGCACGCAACACTGGTGCGACTCGCGCTAGAGGTAAGTTTCTAGTCTTCACTGATGACGATTGTATGCCTGCTCCTGAATGGTTGAAAACCCTAGAGGTTCGTTTCAAGGCAGCACCAAATTGTCTTATCGGCGGTCGGACGCTGAACGCGCTGCCTGATAACCTCTACTCAACAGCTAGCCAAGTACTAATTGATTTCCTCTACGAGTACTACAATGCCGATCGCGATCGGTCAAGCTTCTTTGCCTCTAACAACTTAGCTTTACCAGCAGAACGTTTCCACGCCCTGGGCGGCTTTGACACCACTTTTCCCCTAGCTGCGGGAGAAGATAGAGAGTTTTGCGATCGCTGGTTACAACACGGTTACCAAATGATTTATGCACCAGAAGCCCAAGTTTATCACGCTCATAAACTCACGTTATACGCATTCTGGCGACAACACTACAACTATGGGCGCGGTGCTTTTTGTTTTCACCAAGTCCGCGCTCGCCGCAACATGGAACGCATCAAAGTAGAGCCTTTCTCGTTCTATTTCAACTTGTTAAAGTATCCTTTCTCACAAGGAACGAGTCAGCCAGCACTAGCGATCGCAATTCTATTTCTGTTATCTCAAATCGCCAATGTATCGGGCTTTTTTTGGGAAACAACAAGTTGTTCAAGATGAGCTATTCGTCTTTTTAGCTCTGTGCTTCATGGCATTATTCTATGACATCACTGCCATGAAATAGGTTCTTCCAACTACTGAAGAATCTATTTAGAGCCAGCAATTCTTACCATTCTTAGCGACCAAAACCTGCTTGCTTAAGCTAACACCTAAGCAAGCAATCTGTATTGCTTGACAACTAGCACTCGCTTTCACTGCATCGAATAACAAATCAGGCGAGCGAGCCAATTAAGCCTGAATTGATTCCATTTAGAGGTATAAAATGAAATTCTCTCAAAAGCTACAACATCTAGCTCAAAAGCACTCACTATTGCAAGCGCATAAATTCTTAAAAATATTTACTTCTTTGCTCGTTACGTCTACTCTGTTCTACACTCTACCAGCGCGATCGCAAACTAGCTATTTAGGGATCAACAACGGTACTGGCTACAACCCCGATCCCACATTTACCGACCGCTCTATCCAGCAAACCAAGGACTTAGGTATACAATTAGTTCGTATGGGTATGGATGGAGTTTATGGCAATCGAGAGGGTGCTAGCTTCAATTGGTCGGCTAGAGATATTGTCGTTAACAAATATATCCAAGCTGGACTGAGAATTCACTCAACAATTTCTCCTCGCCATCATGTTGACCGAGATAGTAACTACGAGCAATGGAAGGCAAATTATCGCTACTTCGTACGTAACGTAATGGAACGTTACAAAGGCAAGATTTTCTACTACATTATCAACAATGAACCTGAGCTAGATTTTGGCAAAGGTACGATGACAGCACAACAATGCGTAGATATGACTCGCATTGCTTACGAAACAGCAAAATCAATTGACCCTAACATCAAAATTGAATCTCCCCCTCCTACAAGTCCTAGCAGCTATATCTTAAAAGAGATGATCGATTTAGGAATCGATCAGGTCACCGATTTTATTGGCATTCATGCTTATGGGGGGCAGATTCGAGAAGGTGAATTTGGCAATCCCTGGCGATTGCTAGCAGCTCGTAATATTAGAAAGCCAGTTGTAGTAAGCGAATCCGGTACAATTTCTAGTTGGTATCAAGGTTCTAGTACTGAAAGAGAAAACTATCGCAAAAGATGGTTTGTCATCTTTGGACAACAGCTAAAAAGATACGGCTATAACCATGCATTGTTTTTCGATCTGGACAATCATGGCGAATGGGCAATTTCACCGAACTTTAACCCAACAGCAACGTACTATCAAATTCAAGATCTGCGGTTGAACAAGAAGTTCTCTAACCCTGGTTTTGAATTAGCTAACAACGCCGACAACGAATGGGTACATTTCGATAACGATGATATCCGGCTGGGAGCTTCGCCAAATGTTGCTTTTATCTGCGGCGATCCTAATGGAGCGCGTGGGGGCAATTGCTATGCCAGACTTGATAGTGGTAGAGCATCACGAGGTAAACAGATTTTTATCCGCCGAATTCTTGGCGATGTGCCAAAAAATCGAAATATAAAAATCGGTGCATGGGTGTATGTTAATGGCGGAGCAACAGCAACGCTCAAAGCTTTGGGCTATGACTATCTTGATGGTGATGCTGAGATATCAAAAACTGCAAGTCAGAAAAACGTTTGGCAGTATTTAGAAATCACCGTGCCGATTTCAAGATACTGGGCGGTTGTCGAACTAGGTACTTCGGGAACGGGCAACTCAGGAGACTATGTAAAATGGGATGATGTAAGCGTTGTAACACCTTAAACAGTCATTTAACGATATACTAAAACTTCCTCTAGATTTCTCCAAGTCAGTTAAAGAAGTCTCAAGTAAAATATTGCTCGATCTACATGCCAATCGCAAACAATAACCGTGCAGTCTGTTGAATTCTATTTCTAGAAATCATCAGATTTGAGAGTTTTAGAGACGGGTGCTTAGCAACTATTTCTACATCTAACAGTTCTTGCTTTTTGTCTAACGATAAAAAGCAAGAATTAATTCATATCTTGTAATGCTGACAGTGAAGATAGAATTATCAAATCGGTCATTTTTTAGAAACCCTCTAAGAGTTTTTTATGGATATTCTACTAAAAGCTAACAAGCAACTTAATCGTTCTATCCTTGGCTTGAGAAAACAGATATCTTGGTTAAAGTTTGCATATAAAGAGGATACAGCTTGGATAAATGTGTTAGTTATCGCTTTTTCAGTACTTGGTTTGATTGGCGTTCTCAATCACGAAATGTGGCGCGATGAGTTACAGGCATGGATGATAGCTAGAGACAGCTCATCTCTAATTGATTTATATAGAAACTTAAGATATGAAGGGCATCCTAGTTTATGGTATATCTTTTTATATGCAATTACTAGATTCACTGATAATCCGTTAGCAATGCAACTTTTACATCTGCTAATTGCCAGCGGAACAATTTATGTGTTTGCTAAGTTTTCTCCTTTTACTAAATCGCAAAAAATCTTATTTACTTTTGGATATTTTCCCTTTTATGAATATCATTTAATTAGTAGAAATTATAGTTTAGGTGTTTTATTAATTTTCCTTTTTTGTCACTTTTTCACGCAGCAACAACGAAACTACCTACTTCTGTCAGTTATTCTAGCTTTCCTAGCAAATACGAACGTATATAGCTTAATCATTGCTATTTCTTTAGCAATAACTATCGTCTTTGAAAAATTTTGTACTAAAAGCTCTGCTACTAAGAGATTAAATTTTACTAACATAGCTATACTGACTTGTGGTATAGCAATAGCAATTGTTCAAATTATTCCACCTAGTGATGCTAAGTTTCAAGGAATTACTAAACAAGACTTAACGCCAATCAATCACATTAATTATCTTCTATTTACCATTCTGCCGTCTGTGTGGAAAAGTTATATACCTATACCAAATTTTCTTAATTATAATTTCTGGAATACTAATGCTTTTATAAATGATAATAGCTCTAAACTTATATTACTCTGTATCTGCTTATTATCTTTATTAATATTACTATCTGCCATAGCTCTATTTAATCAGAAACCAGTTGTGTTGTTCGCATACACATTCGGAACATGTCTTCTGATATGGTTTGCTTATGAAAAGTTTTTCGGTTCTTTAAGACATCACGGACATTTATTTATTCTGTTTATTGCTTGCCTATGGATTTCCAGTTTCTATCCTGAATCAAATCGTTCTGTAATTTCTTTCATTAAAGGTGCATCCAAATTTCTAAGCGATCGCCAAAATCAATACATAAATTTTTTATTATGCATTCATCTTTTAGCTGGAATTCATGCTTATAGTATGGATTTAATTCATCCCTTTTCTGCTAGCGAAGAAGTAGCAGAATTTATCACTAGTCATCAATTAAAAGACAGCTTCATCATTGGCAGTCAGGACAATGAAGTTTCTCCCATTGCTGCTTTATTAAAGCAACCAATTTATTATTTTGAGAGCAGTAAATATGGTAGTTTTATTAACTGGAACCAAAGAAAAAATCTTAACTTTCAAGCAGTAGCTTCTACTAAAATAAATAAACTGATACAACAAAATAGCAAAAAACCTTTACTGATACTGAGTCATAAGCTCGATCGGGAAATACCAGAGCTTCATCTAACTGAGATATACAACTCTAGCCAGAGTATTGCTCCTGGTGAAACTTACTATTTATACCAGGTAGAATTCTAAAACTGTGTTTTAGGAATTCTGTTAAACTTAATTTTTAATCTGAGTTACTCTAAGCTGAAAAAGAGACGTGAAACAAAAATTCTAGCTGCTTGGCAGTCTCGTAATCATCTATGAGTGCTTCTGACAAATTTATCCGTGAATTTGCAAAGTAGCGAGAGTGATGCGTGAATCTTACAACTGAAGGATAAAAGCTTTACTCTCCCGATCGCATTCTGCTCTTTTTGCTAAAGATTGAATCCAGTTCCATTCTCGTGCCAAGCCGTCTTTCAACGAAACCTGGGGTTGATAAAGCAGTATCTTATGAGCTTTTAATACATCTACCGCTTTATATAGCTTCAATCTTTTGCGAGTATTTACAAAAGCGAACGGAGAATTAATACTACTTTTCTAGTAGTTGCTGAACTGCAAGCGAAAAGTTATTCCATGTCAAGTGTTCGACAGTTTTTCTAATGTCTGTTTCGATCTGATAGGCTTGTTCGATTAACTTGCACACTGATTCAGCAGATGCATCAACATCAAAAAGAAAGCCATTTTTACCGTGGTTAATAATGTCGGGAGCAAATCCAGTTTTGCTCGCCACAGGAACAACATTACACATCATGGCTTCAATCAGAGGAATAGGACCACCTTCTAGTATTGCGGCGGAGACGAAGACATCCATTTGGGTGTAGTAGCTAGGGTATTCGGTATAAGACGCTTCAATATAAGAAAAGTTAGGCATAGCAGTCAGCTCTGTAAACTTTTCATACCGATCCCAATCTCTACCCAGAAGAATAAACTCTCGGTGAGGCAACATTTTAATGATGTTGAAGATGCGATCGGGGTCTTTACGAGCATAATATGCAGTGCAGAAGCCAATAGCTCCATTCATGCGCTGATGCGATCGGAAAATTTTTGGATCGGCTCCGCCGCCGATAATGAAGCTGACTTTCTCAGGTTTCACACCATCCTTAAGCATTTGTGTAGCGAATTGCGAACACATAGAGATGACTTTCGTGGAGCAGTTCATCGCATAAACAAATTCTTCATTATTCATGATACCTTTGGGGTGAGTGTAAAAAATAAGCGATTTACTACCCCAAAGACATGGATTTAGTTTTAAACATGCTACATAGAATGAGTAGTGAGCGAAAAAGTATCCTTTCGATAAAGGTAGGGAAGAAGGTGAGTAGTGAAAGCAGTATTTTCCTTTAAAGTAAGTAGCAATCTCTTTACATATTGCTTCAAGTATCCAACCTTTACTTTCTTCAAAAATTACAAAAACGAGATCGTAACATTCCCTTGAAGATTTACTAAAATACTTGTCGATTAAAAAATCGGTGTATGAAACGCAATAAGAGTATTTATAAGTCTGTGTTTTAAATATTTTGAAAGTGAAAAATGTGAATTTGTAAGCTATTCTTTTAAGAATTTTACGTATAATTTCTGCATCAAATTTATTCATGTTGCATAATTATCTACGACTTAATCTGGACAAAGCAGCTAAAGTTTTTTTCACCATCTTTTCTTCAGAAAACTCTTGGGCGCGCGATCGAGCATTCTGTGCCATTAGTTGCATCTGTTCGGGATGTCTGAGAGCCCAAAGAATGTTTTCTAGGAAACCATAACTATCACCTGGACAGCACAACAAACCATGAACGTTATTTTTCACAATTTCAGGAATACCACTTGCATTTGAAGATACGATCGGCAAGTTATAGATCATTGCTTCTAATAAAGCCCAGGGAAAGCCTTCAGAATGTGTCGGAAATATAAAAAGATCTGCTGCTTGCAGAAGCTTTGGCACATCAGATCTGTAACCTAGTAGCAATACCCGATCTTCAATTCCATATTCTTGCAATCTACTGATTAGATTCTTTGATTGACCTCCTCCAGCCCACACGAACTTAATATTTGGAAACTCTTTTAGTATATAAGGCGCTATCGGTATAAGATCGCCATGACCCTTGCGAGGATTTAAGTCAGCAACTGTTAGTAAAATTTGACTTGTTTCAGCTAGTCCTAGCTCTTGACGTACTTGGCGACGAATTTCAATAATTTTTTCTAAGTCGTTGTAATGACTTGAAAGTAACCTAGTTTTAGCACCATTGTAGATTTGAATTATTTCTGTTTCAGAAACATTAAACGATTGACATATAGTCTGGCGATCGCATTCTGTAATTGCAATCCATTGCTGATTCCTAGCACGCGCCCATGCATAGAGCTGTAATCTTTTACTAGTAAATGCCTGATTGGGAAAAATTAGAGCAAAACGTACAGCTGTAGGCTTTTTCAAAAGCGCGCAGGCAAGTATAGCTCCCAAGCATAGATTTGCTAATGGAAGGTTGATTAAAACAAAATTTGGTTTAACTTTGAGTAATAAAACAAAAGTTTGAAGCAACCATAAAAACTGCCATATTATTTTTTGTGTTTGGGCTTCTACATCATCAATGGTTGCCTCATGATATTGTACGCCACTCTTTGAGAAGTCAGTAATTAAAGATACTGTTCTTTCAGTTTTTGGAAATGCTGCATGTACGTCCCATCCTTGTCTTACAGCTGCCGACGCAATGGTAAGAGAGTATTGTTCAGCTCCCCCGCGAAGCCGTGAAGGAAAAAGGATTAGTAACCTCATCTTACTTTTATCGCTCATTCTAAAACCTTAATAACTGACGTTTGTACTTTATAATACAAAAAACCAAAGATACTATGTTTTTATTTCTCAGCAACTACAAGACAAGTAATATAATATTTACGCTGTTGTCTTTTTAGTAAAATTTTTCGCACGAGCTTACCTAATAATCCAGATAAGTTGAACGCTTCAGTCAATAAAGGTAGTAAGGAAAGCTGATTAATATAGTAATGTTTTACAACTTTAAAGCCTGCTTCTTTAACTGCTTCAGTAATGGTATCCATATCAAAAAAGTTGATATGAGTTCTATCAACCCAGTGATAATAAGTCATAAGACTTTGACGCATTCCAGAAGTAATATCACAATTTGGAACTGTAAGAATCAAATTTTTACGGCAAATCCTATAATACTCTCTGAGAGCCTTTTTTGGTTCTGGTAGATGCTCCAAAGTTTCAAAAGAAAGAACTGTATCAAAGCTATTATCCTTAAATTGAAGTTCAGAAGCATCAGAAACGGAAAAAAGATGAGGCATTGTATTCCAGGTTTCAAAATGCTGAATGTCAACACCTAAAATATTGTATTGCTCTGCAAGTTTTAGTACGTAGGTTCCATTACCACAGCCTACATCGAGTACAGATTGCCCAGCATTTTCTAAAATAGCATTCAATCTTTCAGTATTTACTCCTCTAGCAGCATACGAAATAGAGTTTTTGAGCGTTAACATGTATTCCTTCCAATCATTTGTTTAAAGCTTTGTTCGTACTATGAAACTATGCTATTTCAGTTATTATTTTATTAATTTAATGCAAGCAACTGCACCTGCACACACAGAATTAGATGTATAAAATAAAGGATCGTTAGAGCGGTGTGTATTATATTTTATAGATGAACATAAATCCGAACTACATAGATTCCATCCTTTATCTGTATATTTATAGTAAGTAATACTGTGTTCTGTAGGTACAAAAGCTTCAACTATTCTATTAACCATTGTTTCATCAAACTGCTGAAACCAACCAAAATCCTCGTAAGTACCAAAAGGTACTGTAATAAGTAATGTACCTGATTTTTTTAACACTCTTTTCATTTCTAAAAGAGCTACTATATAATCTTCTGGATTATGCTCGACTGTAGCCCCATACCTCTGATTATTCATACCTACATGCTCAATAGTTGATATGCAGGTTATCTGTTCAAAATAATTGTTGATGAAAGGAAGCGATCGAACATCACCTAATACGTAAGATACTTTATTATGATAAAAACACCTTGCATCAGGAGTCAAGGATAACATTGTAATTTCTTGATTTAGCTTAGAGTTTAATAGCCGATCTATACAAAATTTATAATTAAGAGCAGGACCAACATCCAAAAGTTTAGAATTTTGATTATAGGTAAGGTTGGCAAAAATCCAAGGATACTCTACTACTCTTTCATCAAAAAAAGCTCCAAAACCTTCAGGTAGAAGAATTTGATGTACAAAAAAACTAAAGAGTTCTTTCGAGGAGAGTGTTGATTGAATGAATTCGAGCTTAGCTTCTTGATAACCAGGACTAAATGGAATTTTTTGATTTTTATGATAGCTATTGAGAAGATCGTTGTATTTTGGAGATTTATAACTTTTTAGCAAACTATAAGCTCCGTAGGGAATTAGCCCTTTAGCGATTAGCTTGAGTAAAGAAGCAGCTTTATTTGTAGGGTTCAAAATCATTTTTTTAGCTTTTTAACTAATGAAATAATAACTGATAGCTTAAGGTTATAGATTTGAGATTAAGAATACACAAAAATTGGTAATAGTCACCTTTGGATCTTATCTTGTTCTTTATAGTCAGTAAAAATTATTTATAGATTTTTCAGTTTTAATTATAGTTAAGTTATTTTTGATGTGTGTATTAACTAAATATTATGACTTCTCACTAGTTTCCAAGTTCGAGGTTGATAAAATAAGCATTGACTCATACCCTTACCTTCAACAGTAAACTTAAAAGACTCAACAGCATCAAGCATGTAGTATAGATTTTTACTGATACTGAGTTTAAGGGTATAAAAACTTGGTTTTAAACCAAGGTAAGGCATCTTCAATTGAATTTCATAGTATCCAGGTAATATATCCCATGACTCACCGTCTTGTTGTGTATTGATACATAAAACATGTTCGCTTTCTCCAAAGGTTTCTTGAATTAAGAAACTAAGAGTAACGTTTTCAATCTCTTTATAAGCCTTAAATTCTACACAAAAGTAAGTAGTTTCCCCACTTAATAGCGATCGCGTTAAGTTTCCTTGTTCATCTTTAAAGCATAGAGCAGTAATATTTAGATCTGATTGCTTGCTTTCATACTTGTCAGTTAAAGATAGCAATTTTGCTTGATTCTTAATTTCATTGCTAAACAAGTCTTTTTCGTATTTGTCTACAACTGAATCTGTATTGCCAACTGTAACTACTTTTCCTTTGAGCAAGTAAATTGCTGACTCGCATATTGACAATATTGAATGAGAATTGTGTGATACTAGAATAAAAGATGTACCCTGTTCGCGTAGCTTAGCAAGTCTACGGTAACATTTAGCCCTAAACTTTATATCTCCTACTGCCAGCACTTCGTCAATCAGGAGAATGTCAGGTTCCGTGTAAATCGCACAAGCAAACCCTAATCTTGCAGCCATTCCCGAACTATAAGTCTGCACTGGAGCATCAATTGCAGCACCAATCTCTGCAAAATCTAAAACAGCCTCAAATCGCTCGTCGATTTCTTTCTTAGACAAACCTAAAATAGACATGTTGGCATAAATATTCTCCCGCCCTGTCAATATTGGATTAAACCCTGCTCCCAGTGCAATCAGTGGTGCAATCCGACCTTTAATTTCCACAAATCCACTGTCTGGTTTAATTAATCCACTAATAATTCGTAGTAGCGTGGATTTCCCACTGCCATTTGGTCCTACTAAGCCTAGTGCTTCTCCGCGTCGTAACTGAAAGCTAACATCTTTAAGTGCCCAAAACTCATCACGTCTTAGTTTTTCGCTCTTTTGTCGTATCCCTACTAACTCAGTAGCAATATCTTGAACGCCATAAAGCAGCGATCGCTTCAAGTCTCGGCAAAATTTCTTGGAAACTCCTTCAACTGAAAGGACTACCTCATTATCCAGTTGTTGTTCTGATATTTCCTGACTAGCAATACTAATTGTCATTAAACATTTATCCTCTTCACTACAACTTAGAAAAAAGCTTAAGATAGCGTCTCTAAAAGTCCGATCGAATATATATAAATATCTGACTCATTGCTTCTTCGCTTTTAGCCAGTATGCAGCTGGAAAATTAGGCACAGAATTATCTATTGATTTAAGTTCGAGAATTTCGTAATCATCTCGAAGCATATATCTCAGACCATGCTCGGTGAAACGCCAGTAATCATTTGGAGCCATATGAATTGCTTGTCGAAAAGGCAAACCGAGTAACAAAATACCTCCCGAGCGGAGAATTCTAGTTATCTCCTTTAAGCCAGCAAGATAGTCATCAACATGTTCAAGCACACCAGAGCAAAACACGCAATCAAATGTGTCATTCTGAATTTGCGGCATCGATCGCACGTCAAGTACCAGATCGACGTTGAACTCGGAAGTGGCTTCTGATGTGGTATACGATGAGCATTTCTGGAAATAATCTCGATACCATCCTCCGTCATTATCTTCGTCAGTATCGCTGCCAATAGAAAGAACACAGCCCTCAATATTTGCTGCATGACACTTAAGCCATTGATTTGATTCTTGTCTTGACTGTGAGGCTTTCGACAAGGTAGTGGCTTTGAATGTGTTACGTCTGCCGAAAATATTTAGTATTGAAATAGGGAAGGAACGTTGCGTCAGCGTTTTAATCATAAAACAATATTTTTAACTTTCAGGATGAGTTTTTAGTAAAATTCAGAGCGATCGGGTTAAGTACTTAAAATTCTGCTTCTCGAAAATTTAATTCCTTTTAAGAACTTATTCTCTCAACTACAAAAGGCATAGCTAGACGGTATACCAACCACCCTAAGAGCAGTCCTACTATGGCAAGAAGACTCACAAGCCAAAATCCAAATGGATTTGATACCACACCTGTCGTCGTTAACTCTCGCGTCGTTACTAGTAAAGGAGTGACTGGATTCAGTTGCACAAGTGTTGCTAATCCTCCTCCGTTGGGAAGTGGATAAACTACTGGCGTTAAAAATAGCCAAAAGCCAGTAAGGTAAGTAATCCCTTTGAGAATGTCGTTATATAAAACTCCTAGAGGTGCTAGTAGCAAACCGAAACATGTTCCTAGTATAACTAAGTGAATTAATGCTACTGGCGCTAAGATCGCAGTCCAACTTACTGGGATCTGATACCACAAAAACAACGCTATAATTAAAATTAACTTAATAGCAAAACTAAAAAATATCTGACCTAGTTTAGCTAGAATCAGTGCTTCTCGGGGAAAATTAATTTTAACCAACATTTGCTTTGCACTAGTAACTGCTTGAATAGGGCTAGTTAGTGCTTCTACGAATGTCTGCCAAAGGGTCATGCTAAACATCACGTAAGCTGGATAAGGCATGTCTGTTGCTCCAATATTTACGATATTGGTATTGTTAGCAAAAGTGAAGCCTAAAGCTGTGATAATAGGTGGAATTACAGCCCAGCAGATCCCAAGTAAGGACTGGCGATATTGAGCGCTAATGTCTCGCACCATTAACTGCCATGCTAGTTCCCGAGAAGCAAGTAGATCTCGCGCCATCTCTTGACATAGCCGCACCGGATTTCTCAGTTGGCTATCGGGTTTATAAACTACCTTAGACAATTTTTGGTTAACTAATCGAGTCATCTGCGGCTGTTTACCCCTTGTTTTATATATAAATTAGCTAGAATTCTAGATTAGCTTTTCAATCTCTCACTCTAAGTTTTAATCTCTACGTGAGTTGGTCAAAAGTAAACTTTTTTCAATATTGGATGGCTTTAGATGTTGTTTACATGCTATTCTGGAGAGTAAATGATGTCGATACCATAAAGTTCAGTCCTAAAAGACTTGAATGACATTCATTTCTAAGTTGTAAAGATTGCTAAATTTTGTTCAAAAAAATACACTGTTCGCGCCGAACAAAATAAGAATAATGACGAATGCTAAAGTCGGAGCTTCTATTGAGTTAATTCTGTCTTTACCTATAGCTATTGAATTTTCACAAAAATATCTCCATAATTGTATTCCTGGCGAGAACGAAAACTATCAGGAAAAGACTTAAGAAATTCTTTGACGGGCAACCATTCCTGAAATGTAAACAGTAACGTTTCTGCTGGCGTAATGTTAATATATAAATCTCCAAGGTGCGACAAATAGTCAATACAAGCAAGGGTTTTATCAATATTATCTTCCTGAAGATGGTATTCAAATGAAATTAGGGGTATTGGTTGTGTTAATCCCTTTAAAACTTCATACTCCCATCCCTCAACATCGATCTTGCAGTATTGTGGTCTTCCAAACTTAGCGATCGCGCGATCGAGAGTCACTACAGGTACATAAATACTAGATACAACTTCACTTACTGTCCAATTCTGGTCTAAGCTTGAGTGAGCGTGGTGAGTATGAACGTACAATTCAGTAATCCCAGGTTCTGCACCAACGGCGCATTCACATTTAGCTAATTTGCTACGATAGCGACTGCATCGTGCTGCAAGTTCTTTCATACAGTTAGGCTGTGGTTCAAATGCTACTACTCTCATACCGGCTTTGAAAAGTGCTTCTGTCTTCTCACCAATGTTTGCACCGATGTCGAAGCATAGGCTGTTAGGTTCTAATAGCTGAGAGTAGAAGGTGACTTCTTGATGGAATTTGACTAGACGCTCTTGTTTTAGCAATCGCCAATATAGGGTTCGAGCTGGGTGATACAACCGATTAGACTGGTATAGATGTTTTATGGTAGAAAGGTTTGCCATATCTCAATTCCTAGTAATTTTGTAGCCTGCTCCAGGCACGATCGGTGTATTGTCAGTACACAGTTCAACCTTTTCAGAAGGTGTAAACAAATCTTGTTTTCTTTCCAGCATCTCAGCTATGAGTTCTCTAGCTTTGGCTACTGCAACCTGCCAATTTAGACGCTCTTGGTATTCTGAGCGTGTAGCTTTTGCTAGCCGAATATACAGATCGAAATTGCGAAAAGTCTCTTCAATGTATGCAGCATATGTAGAAGCGGGCGTGCTTGCTGGAAAAGATACACCATTTTTTCCGTTTTTAATAATGGTGGGAATACCACCCACGGAACTCGTAACGCAAGGAATACCAAATGAGCAAGCTTCACATAGAACGCAACCGTAAGCCTCTGCACGCGCTGGATGAACCAAAAAGTGAGATTGTTCGAGTAGATGCTGCAACTTTGTACTGCCTTCACTGGTAAATTTATCTACCCGCCCATGAATGCTAACTTTATGACTGATTGCTGGATCGACTGCGAAGTCTGAACCGATAATATCCAACGTCGTAGGAATGCCCTTCTGATTGAGGATACGACAAATCTCAACAGCGGTATCACCACCTTTGCGTTCCCACTCAATACCAATAAATAGTAAGCGGCACAAATCGCGCGATCTGCCAGTGATATAGCGCTCAGTATCTTCTGAACTCACTACAAAATCATGGTTCGCACCAAACGGTACTACTGCGACTTTGGCAGATGGAATACCGTAAGTTGAAGTCGCAGTTTTATACGAACATTCAGAGGAGAATATATTTAAGTCTGCACGATTCATCGCCTTACGCTCGTGCTTATGAGCCCACTCAACGCTGAGGGGATGAAGATTTGAGTATACTTTGTAAGCGTCTTGTATGTCAGCAAAATTAGCATCTCGCCAATAGACAAGTGGAATACTGGGCGGGAAGTGAGCCATTACAGTAGAATCTTGAGCGAGCAAAACATCTACTTTTCGATCGGCAACTAGCTGCTCCGCCTGCCGCGCCATTTGCTCTAGAATCACAGGATGGTATTTACCATAGACAGGTGGAGTAAACACTGTTAATCGATTAAGTACTTTAATCCCCGTGTTCACAGACTTAGCTATTAAATTCTGTTGAACTGGACCAATATATTCAACTCGATCTCCTTGAGCTTCAAATTCTTTTAGAACATGCCATATAATCCCAGAAAATGCTCGGCGGCGAATCTCTGGATCTGCTAAATTCCATCGAGAAACAAATCCAATTCTCATTATTAACCTACTACAATCTTTTTAGATGCTTGCGAATCAAACTAGTTTTTAGTTAAAGGTTAAAAAATCGCGATCGCCAATCAGGATAGATTTATCTATACTATGCTTGATATACATACGCTCGAAAGACTTCACTTTTAAAGTTTGGGGAAACGTTAGGCTCATGATAGCTGTTAAGCTCAAACTTTGTTGATATGGAAAAGTTCGGATATTTTATGAAGGATAAGGGACGCTATGAATATAAAGCGGTTATATTTGAATTACAAGCATTTAATTGGGACATCTAATATAGAACTTATCTTATTCTTTAAGTTCTACAAAGAACTTACCATGTTCTCCACACAATAATTCTTCCACCGTAGAATTACTCTCAATAATTTGTGGTCGATCGCCTGAGTTGCTCGTAGGAAACAGAAATAATTTGTGTTTTCCCATATACCATAATCGTCGATTACAATAGGGACAGTAAATAGGTGGAATGTTTCGATCTTGTCCACAGTGCTTTTCAAGCATAAAAGAGTATAGTTGAATAAGGATAAGTGTTGATGGCAACGAATACTTTACTTTGAAATAAAATACTCGTTATCATACTTGTCTTTTGCGATCGGTTATCATCTTTCAACATTTATCACCTTTAACTCAAATGAAAGACACTATTTCATGTACGCATAGTAACTTCATTTAAACGATAAATATCAGTTTAGTTGACTAATAACTAACAATCGCAAAGGACTGGTAAATATATTGTTAATTTCACGCTTTGTTTAAAAGTAAGATAAATCAATAGTTTATTAAATTTATTTAATTTGAGTCTGAATTCAAAGAGCTAATTTAAAAAAACATTGTAAATAATGAAAGCAAAATCTCTTTTTTTCAAACAAAATATGCAGTAGCTCGTAGAAATAGCTACTACCTGATATTTTGTACCAAGTGGTTCAATTCAATACCAAGCTAATTGTTTAACATCCGAAGCTCTGAAGGAACGCGATCGGCGATCGCATACCAGACAGACAGAATTTGAGCGTCAGTTAGGCGCTCTATATGATTAATAAAAATCTGACAAATCACGTCAGTATTATTATTAGCTAATCGTGAAATTGTAGAAAAATTAGCATTAGCTACGGTGTAATTCAAATGATTTTCGTTTGAGTTTTGAAACAGCGATTGACCATACACGAGTGATTCTGAAGCATGTTCTTCAGACTGTAATTCTTGCTCATTTGTTAGTAAATCAGATGTAGGTACGATAGAAACAGAAGTAGGTTGTTGTGGATAACTTACTGCTGTTAAAGATGAATCTTGTCCTAAAGTTTTAGCATCAATATCGATTGTAACTGTTTCGGTTTCAGGTTGAACGACTTTTTTATATTTCTGAGTAATTACCTTAGCTTTGGAGTAAGTAATTGTCTCTCCTGAACTAGCGCGACGGAGAGCCTCTTGACGAGCTACTTCAGGTGTAGAAGGAGCAGCCAAGAGATAAAGGGCAGAATTAGCAATATTTAAATGGGTAAAATTTACACATTTAAACTGTTCGCTGACCTGGATGAATTTGGTTGAAGCAGAAACACTCCAATCAAATTCAGCTTTTAGCCACTTTCGGAAACGTCCATGTTCTAGCTGTTGCTTAACTGCTCTCAACTTTTGTCCGATATGAATAATATCTTGAGAGGTACGACGCATTAAACTTTTGATTTCACTGGTATTTTGCTGAATAGCGGCTCGCGTTTCACTGTCTAGTTCGGCATAGTTAAAAGTGACCATATCGGAAGTAGATGAGAATTCTTGCAATTCAGACGATAGCTGAGTGGAAGCCATAGAAATTATTCTCCTTCTCTCAGAATTCAAAAATGCCAGAGCTATTGATATTTTATTGAAGTATAAATCTTATTTAACAAATAGCTCTTCATATAAACAAACTACTAATTTTAAATATGCGGAGTCTATTAATTACTGTCCAGGGGGGAAAGTTCAGGTATCTTATAGCAGTTAAATGATTGTATTGCCAAACGAGTAGTAGGTTGGTAGAGGAGAAGCTCTTCACTATATTGTTGTTATTGTAGCGATCGCTAAATTACTAATATTGGCTCAAACAGAAAACTGTAGTTTTTGTCCAAGTATGTAGTTTTTTTGTGAGGGAGTGCGAAGGTACATAAAAAATCAAAAAGAATATTGGAATTTGCAAGGAAGCGCGATTACTACGGAATCTAGATCCAATAATTCTGAATTAGAAAACTAGTTATACTTAAACTTCTCAGTTCATAGTGAACGCTCTCTCTAAAGTTATAGATAATTGTTCTTTCCGCTACAGGCAATAAGATTTTATAAACTATGGAACCGTTCCTGAACTTTCCTGTATCGACAACCTTTATAGAGAAGGAAATAATAGAATGTGTTTACTCAAATAGCACTCTTTATCCTTTTGTCTTAGTGCGTCTAGCTCATAAAAACTAGAACGCTAGCGTCATAAAAAATGTTATCAATTGAGTTTTTCAAACTCAAATTTGACCATAATCTGTTGAATTCATATAAAATAGTTGGCTTACTGGTTTAGCTCAAACTAAGAGTTACGAAAATTTGCAGAAATAGTATTAATTTAACAAAATTTATTATTCTTAACTGTGATATGCAAGCTCGCCTAATTGCTTTTTACCTTCCTCAGTATCACCCTATCCCAGAAAATGATGAATGGTGGGGTAAGGGATTTACTGAGTGGACTAACGTCACTAAAGCTAAACCTTTATTCTCAGAGCATTATCAGCCTCACTTGCCAGCCGATTTAGGCTTTTATGATTTGCGTCTATCCGAAACTCGTCAGGCTCAAGCAGACTTAGCTAAAGAGTATGGAATTTATGGCTTTTGTTATTATCACTACTGGTTCAATGGCAAGCGCTTATTAGAACGCCCTTTCAATGATGTGCTAAATTCTGGACAACCAGATTTTCCTTTTTGCCTTTGTTGGGCGAACGAAAATTGGACGAGAAGATGGGATGGTAAAGAGCAAAATCTTCTTCTCAAGCAAATTTACAGCGAAGAAGACGATAGACTACACATGCAGTGGCTTGCTCAAGCATTCTCAGATCGTCGATATATCAAAGTTGATGGTAAGCCTTTATTTTTGGTGTATCGAGCTACGAAACTACCAAACCCGCAGCAAACCGTAAAAATTTGGCGTGAGGAGGCAAAAAGGCTTGGTGTTGGAGAAATTTTTCTCTGTAGAGTCGAAAGTTTTGCTAGCGAACAAGAAGATCCAAGATTGATTGGTTTTGATGCATCTGTAGAGTTTCAACCAGACTGGACTCAACTAGGTTTGCCTCTGCAAAAAGGTAGGCTTTGGCATCTAGCTAGAAAGTTAGGACTAGCCCATCAAGCTTATGGAAATCACAACATATATGAGTACTCAACTATTGTTAAACATATGCTGGCGAAGTCAAATCCAACCTATCAGCGATTTCCCTGCGTTACACCATCGTGGGACAATACTGCACGCCGTCAAGCTGGTGCCATAATTCTCCAAAATTCTACACCTGAAGTTTACGAGTCTTGGTTAAGAACGATTGTTGACAACACTTTAGCTAATAACTACTCTACCGAGAAAATTGTTTTTATTAATGCTTGGAATGAGTGGGCTGAGGGTAATCATCTTGAACCTTGCCAGAAATGGGGACATGCTTATTTAGAAGCTACTCGAATGGCGCTGAGAGATAGGAAAACTGACTTTACAACCTACTTATCAAGAGAAACATGCCTAAAGTAAGCGTTATTATTCCAAATTATAATCATGCACAGTTTCTCGAACAACGCATACAAAGTGTCTTAGATCAAACTTATCAAGATTTTGAAATTATTTATTTAGATGATGCTTCTACAGATAATAGTAATGAGGTATTTGCTAAATTTGCTAACAATTCTAGGATTCGAGCAATTTACAATCAAACGAATAGTGGCTCTCCATTTAAACAATGGAACAAAGGAATTCGTTTAGCACAGGGAGAGTATGTTTGGATTGCCGAGTCAGACGACTACGCAGATAAACGGCTGCTTGCAGAGCTGGTTGACAAGCTAGATAATAATCCTACAGTCGGGTTAGCCTATTGCTTGTCATGGTTTATTGATGAATGCGATCGCTCTATATTTAATAGTAAGGATTTACTCTATTTCCCCGACAAGGAACGATGGGAGAAAGATTTTGTAAATAATGGAATAGATGAATGTAGTAAATACCTAATTTTTGAGAACATAATTCATAACGCTAGTGCGGTGTTGATTAGGCGTAGTATATACGAAAAAGTAGGATATGCAGACGAATCTTTACGGCTCTGTGGAGACTGGTTGCTGTGGGTAAAAATGCTTCTCGTTTCTGATATTGCTTTTATATCAGAACCGCTTAACTATTACCGCGCCCATTCAGAAACAGTAAGATATGAAGCTAGTAGAAATGGGGTCTTTGCTGAGGAAAGCTATCAAATTGTACGTTATATTTTAGCTAACATAATTTGCTCGAAAGAAGTTGTCGAGCAAGTCTGCGAAACGAGAATTCATCGATGGTTGAAAATCATGTTTTCCAAGAACGAGAAAATATCTTGGAAACGCCACTATAAAATCTATAAAGTTGCTAGCGCAGTAGACTCAGAAATCAAGTTTCGACTGACTAAAAAAATTCTTAAAAACCTTTTAGTAAAAGTTTAATTTTTGAGCATTCAGCACATTTCTTAAAGTTGCTTTCGTGAGCTTATTTCACTCTGGACTGTGTTGCTGTAGCTTAAACCTTTTATCCTACGTCAGTTTGTTAGTACTGAATGAAAGAAGAATAACTTACCGACCTAAAAAAAGAAAGGGTAATCTTTATGAAACTTGCAAGCTCAATCCGGTATGGCGGTCAATTAGTGGCAGCAGAAGATTGTAGTTATGATGATTTTTTATTATTAGGTCTTCATTGCCCAGAATGTCAAGAACCTGTGATCCTGCGGAATACTTATCAACGACAACTCCAGAATGGAAAAATCGTTAATATAAGTGCTGCATTTGTTCATAGAAAAGCGATCGATTCAGCAACAGCTCAATTATGCCATTTGCGCGTCAGTCGTTACGATAAGACAGAGATCGAGCATCGTGCTTCGATCGCCAGAGGTCAACGAGAAAAGCTCTTAAATATGTGGTTTTGGGAAGTCTTTGGTGCTTATAGTCCTTCGTTTAATATGTATAAGAATCTTTTACAAAAAGAGGGCTTTCCCAAAAATTTGTCGCCAAGGCTAAAACTCTTTAAGCAGTACGTTAAGGAAAATAAACAACAAATTCTCAAAACCGCCAAATTGCTTGTAGAGAAATCTCCGAGCGTTCTTGACAGAGCTACCTTACTAAATACTTATCCTGATGTAAAAGAGCAAAAAAATCATTTTTTAAAAGTTGCTAGACGTGTTAGTAAACTTAATATCGAACTACACTTAGCTATTTGTTCAGAAGTTTTAGATTTTTTATCACAACCTCGCTCTAACGACCTACTCCTCAAGGTTGCAATGTTGTGCGTATTAGCAACGCACATGAGTGAAGATAGCACTTCGCTAGCAATAGAAGAAGTACTACCAATATCATGGTTTGTATCATGGCTAGTGTTCACCCCGTGGGCAGATGAATTTGCTAAATTATCTGAAAAATCTCGTCCAGAAGAACATACTACACAACAGCTCAAACAGGCAGAAAAGGCTTTGAGGCGTATGGTTAGACAGTGCAGAGCTAGAAAACAACCTTACGACGAGGCTCAGCTTAGGGAGCAGTTGCTTTCTAGTGTTTCAGTTGCTAGAAATTAACTCAACTAACGTAATAACTGACAGATTTAGATTAAAGATACAAAAGGTACTGAGGATGCAACAACAAAAACGCGCATTAATTACTGGCATCACAGGACAAGATGGCTCTTACCTCAGTGAGTTTTTGCTAGAGCAGGGCTATGAAGTGCATGGTATTATTCGTAGAACTTCTACATTTAATACTGACCGAATCGATCATATCTACGAAGATCCGCACCAAAAGGGAGCGCAGTTATTTTTGCACTATGGAGACTTAACTGATGGCACTACATTGCGTCGCATTTTAGAAGAAGTTCAACCAATAGAAATTTATAACTTAGGCTCTCAATCCCATGTGCGCGTGAGTTTTGACTCGCCAGAATATACTGTAGATTCGGTGGGAATGGGAACGCTACGCTTGTTGGAAGCGATTCGCGACTACCAGCACAGAACTGGAATTCAGGTGCGGTTCTACCAGGCAGGATCTTCAGAAATGTTTGGTTTCGTGCAGGAAGTGCCGCAAAAGGAAACTACACCATTTTATCCACGCAGTCCTTATGCCTGCGCTAAAGTTTACGCCCACTGGCAAACAATCAACTATCGCGAATCATATGGGCTATTTGCTTGTAACGGCATACTGTTTAACCACGAAAGCCCGCGACGAGGAGAAACTTTCGTCACTCGCAAGATTACACGCGCGATCGCTCGGATTGTCGCTGGCAAGCAAAAAGTCCTCTATTTGGGCAATCTTGATGCTAAAAGAGACTGGGGCTATGCCAAGGATTACGTCAGAGCCATGTGGATGATGTTACAGCATCCACACGCAAATGATTACGTCATTGCAACCGGTGAAACCCACTCGGTGAAGGAGTTCCTCGATCTCGCTTTTAGTTATGTCAATCTGGATTGGCAGCGTTACGTGGAATTTGACGATCGCTACCTCAGACCAGCGGAAGTAGACTTGTTGATCGGAGATGCTACCAAGGCGCAACAACAGTTGAGTTGGAAACCTTCAGTGACGTTTGAGCAACTCGTCGCCTTAATGGTAGAAGCCGATTTGAGAGCTATAGGTCAAACTTCACCTAACTGTAGTGATACGTATGCGATCGAGGATATTGCCACGATTCGGCATGAAATGATTTCTTCCCATAACTAAAGTAGTCATAAAATGACCTGTCGAAGTCATTATTTTTTGTATCTAATTGAGGTTGTTATCAACCAATGGTTACTCAATCGAGAGCGGTTTTAGTAACAGGCGCTGCCGGCTTCATTGGTCGATACGTCTCCCGTTACTTTTTAAGGCAAGGTTGGACTGTTATCGGTATCGATACTTCTTCTGTTAAACATGCTTCCCTACTCAACTTATCAGCCTATTACCAAATTCATCTGCCAGATATGGCATTAGGCGATTTGTTACAAAAACACTCTCCTCAAGTTTGCATTCATTGTGCTGGTAGCGCCTCCGTTAATTTATCTGTTACAGATCCAGCTAAAGACTTCTACGCTAATACAGGAGTGACATTTGAGCTACTTAATACTTTGCGTCTTAATGCTCCAGATTGTCGGTTTATCTTTTTATCGAGTGCAGCAGTTTATGGAAATCCGCAGTCACTTCCTGTGAGTGAATCTCATTCTCCTCTGCCAGTTTCACCATACGGATTTCATAAATGGCAGTGCGAACAATTGTGTTTAGAGTTTACTAATGTTTATGGTTTACCAACTGCTAGCGCTAGAATTTTTTCAGCTTATGGTCCTGGTTTACGACGACAGGTAGTCTGGGATATTTTTCAAAAAATTATTACGCAAAGGTCGCCAACATTACAAGGAACGGGTCGAGAAAGCCGTGATTTTATTCATGCTATCGATATCGCTGCGGCTTTATTTGTTATTGCAACTACTGGCTCTATGCAGGGTGAAGTTTATAATATTGGTAGCGGTCGTGAGGTGACTATTACAGAGTTAGTAAGTCTAGTCCTAGATACACTATGCTACGACTGTAATCCAGAATTTGATGGAGTTGTACCCATAGGTGTACCGCTTTATTGGAAAGCAGATACAACAAAATTAAGTGCTTTAGGATTCGATCCAACTGTAAGTTTAGAACAGGGCATTAGCTCTTTTGCAAACTGGTGTCGCGCGGAGTTAGTAGGGATATGACTTATATGTATACTATGATGCATAATAAGTGATATAAAAAAACTAATCTATCTAGAGGCTCTCTGTCTCTAAACCGAGACGGACATGAATATATTATTTGTTTGAGAGAACAAAATAATTAGTATAGATTGATGTACAAATAAATTAATACTAATGATGAAGTTTCAACAATTCGACTTACTAATACACCGATCTAGTCAAGCTCGATTAAAAATACATTTATTTTTACAAATTAACTTTTTTATTTTGTTATTGTTTGCTATTATTTAAAGTAAGTTAAAAAGGATAGTAACATTCAGGTAAGTCATAGTTGTTTGCGTCATGAATACCTGACTGGCTGACTTCTGTTGCAGTATGAGGTTGTCAAAAAGACACTCCGAGTACATTTTAGCTATCTTTAGATAAGATAGATTGGTCTTTAACAGAAACAATGAGGTTGTACGATCGCTATTTTTAGTATTTTTAGCTTCCGAAATCCGCGATCGCGATCGCCAATTCTTGCAACTATCATTTTCATGTCAGCAAACCAATCCAATCGGCGCAGCGAGACAAAATCTTCTTTTTCGCACTGCTTTCGACTTAACGATAATTCATTCTCTCTGCACCTCACTCCAACCACGTACTTGAAAGCATCTGTTAAAACATTTAACACTGAAGGAATTAGTGATGGCTGATACTAGTCTAGATAACGAGCGACTGTCCGTAGAGCATAGAGTAGAGAATAGAGCCAATGCAACCGATCTTCGGCAACTATTTACAGTTTTACTGCGTCGCCGCCTTTTGATCTTAAGTCTTTTCTGCATTCCTCTGTCCGCCTCAAGCTTTCTGGCACTGATGGCAAAGCCGACATATCAGAGTTCTATGCAGTTGCTAGTCAGCTCTAATCTTTACCAGGGACAAAACAGTAATGCACAAGGAGGAGTAGAGGAGAGTGATTTTACTGACTCAAATCTTAAAGTTGACTACACGGCGCAACTTAGCGTGATGACAAGTCCGAAGCTCGTAGAGAGGGCTGTGGAACTACTTCGTCCTGAGTACCCTAATATTACAGTAGAAGAGATCAACGGTAAACCAGCGAAAGTTAAACAATCACCGCTCAAAGTAACTCAAGTAGAAAGCGGAACAAAAACTTTGCAAACACTCAGTCAAGTTTTTGAAGTAACTTTTGTAGCAGGAGACCCTATTAAGAGTCAAAAGGTTCTTCAAGCACTACAAAATGTCTATCAAATTTATAATTTAGAACAGCAAAAATTACGCCTAACCAATGGACTTGCTTTTGTTAACGAACAATTGCCCAAAATCCGAAAAGATGTGTCACAGGCTGAGGCAAACCTAGAAAATTTCCGCAAGCAAAATAAACTACTCGATCCAGAAGTACAGGCAAAAAATTTGTTGGATGCACTTGCGGCTGTCGAGAGCGAGCGACGAACAATTCGCGCCCAGTTTCAGGATCAACAAGCTCGCTACAATAAGCTACAGCAGCAAATAAGTCGATCGCCACAGCAAGCACTGATTGCCTCTCGTCTCAGCCAATCTCCTCGTTATCAGTCATTGCTAGATGAAATTCAAGCACTAGATGTCACTTTAGAAAAGCTGCGGGTGCAATACAGAGACGATTACCCCAAAGTTCAAGATCTACTCAAGCAGCGTCAAAACTTAATTGGTCTATTACGTACAGAAGCAGGGCGATCTGCGGATCGATTACCTACCCAATTAAGTACTACAGAAAAATCTCTACCCAAACAACTACAGCTTGGCGATTCTGACCGGAAGCTGGTTGATGCCTTGGTTGATGCACAGGTAGTTTGGTTTGGATTGAGTGCCCGCGACCAAAGCCTTGCTAAATCGGAACAGCAACTGCGCTCTACTCTGCTTAAATACCCACAACTATTAGCAGAGTACAACCGTCTCATGCCAGAAATTGCGATCAATCGAAAAACCCTGGAGCAACTTCTCCAGACGCAACAAAATTTGGGGATTAAAATTGCGCAAGGGGGATTTAACTGGCAAATTATCCGAGACCCCGAACCTGGTGTATACATGGGAACTGGCAGAATAATGCTTTTGGTATCAGGAGCAGTATTTGGTTTAGTTTTAGGTATTGGAGCTGCCTTTCTTCTTGAAGCACTCGATGATACTATTCACTCTTGCGACGAACTACAGAAACTGAGTTCCCTACCTGTATTGGGTATTACACCAAAATTACCAAACTTTGAGCTTAAGAAGCCGTCGATCGCTCTACCTTTCTTCAAACAGCAAAGTTTAACCTCTCAACGAATACAAGCATTAAACTGGTTTCCTTTCCGCGAGTCTGTAGATCTCATATATCAAAACATCCAAATCTTAGGCTCACCCCTACCCTTCAAGTCTTTGTTACTAACTTCAGCACTGACTGGTGAGGGTAAGTCAACACTAGCTGCTGGTATGGCACTGAGCGTAGCCCGTTTACAACGACGAGTTCTCCTAATTGATGCGGATCTACGACGCTCCAATATACACAAACTACTGAATCTATCTAACGAACGAGGGTTATCTACACTATTGACTGAAGAAGCAGATGTACGGGAACGGGATTGCATTCAATCCGTGCAACCTTCACTGGATGTTTTGACAGCAGGACCAACACCAACAGATATAGTTAAGCTATTAAGCTCTCAACGGATGAAGCATCTAATTGAAACTTTTGAACGAACTTACGATTTAGTACTAGTAGATGCTCCCCCCGTATTGGGATTGGCGGATGCTAGCATTATTGCCTCACTTTGTAGCGGTACTGTGGTAGTTGAACGCCTCGATCGCGTGACTCGATCCGATCTGACTCAATCTTTAGAAGCTTTGAGCAAGCTGAACGTTATTGGAGCCATAATTAACGATTCTAAGGAGTGTAACAGTAGATATACTGTTTATGACGGAAGTACTCAGAACTACTTAGAGCGAGGTTTTACAACTAATCCCAATTTAGCAGGGAAAGGAATTTTCTAGAATTCAGTCGTGAGACAGTAAGAACACACAAGCTGCTAGATTCTCAGATGACTTGGGAGAATACATCGTATTCCAAGAGATTTTCCAACTTAGGTTCCATCTAGTTTCACCTATAGACAGATGAGAATGTTTAAACCTTCTGCCAAAAGATCCGTCCTTTTCCATGTTGTCCTGGCGATCGCATGTACAGCAACAGTGGTTCTTTCTACTTTTAATGATGCTGTTGGCACGTCTGATGCTTTTCAAGTTAAGGTGAGTTCAAAACAACCTGGTAACTTATTTATTGAGTCTCAGCCAGTTGACTTAATGATTCAAGTTTCAGGAAATAAGCCTGACGTTGTAGAGTATAAGATACGGGAGCATAACGGTTCTTGGACTAGCAATGCTAAGATTCCATTACGATCTCAGGTCGATCCATCTAAAGGGATTCCGTTGCATCTTCAACTACCTAATCGTGGATTGTATTATCTGACAGTCTCAGCACGCGCAGGGCAGTCAAAAGTAGAGGCTAAAACCAAAGTTGGGGTGGTGTTCGATCCTAGTCCAGTTAATCCTGACTCTCGCTGGGGCTTGTTTACAATTCCTTATGATGGAGAAAACGATCCTGCTAAAGCAACCGCTTTAGCTCGCAGCCACCGACTACTGGGTGCTGCTTGGAGTCGCCTCAACTTTTGGCATTGGTCTTATGAAAATCTACAAGTTAAGCCGACCTCAGCTCAAGCGCGGGATTTAAAAATATCTACCGCTGCAAATCAACTTCAGCCAACAGATAAAACAGAGTCTGACAACTTGTTTCAAAAAATCTTTGCAAAAGCTGATTTTCTCAAACTGCATACTTTTTGTCCCTTGCTTAGTGCCAACAAAAATGATGCGCAGGTTTCAGTCAGTTTTAGCAAGTGGAAAGGAATAGCTCAGGCTATGCATCGGGAAGGGATTAGCGTGATGGGCGAGTTTGCAGAAATGCCTCGCGAATTGTCCTCTCGTCCGCAGGAAACACAAGAAACAGGTGAAGGTGCAGCAGTATGGGCGCGTGTAAAGCCGAGAGACTATCAGTTATGGAATCAACTTGTGGAGAAAACAGCGCGGGAGTTTAAGCAAGAAATTCAATTTTGGGAAATTTGGAACGAACCAGATGCGAATAACTTTTGGTTAGGAACACCAGAGGAATTTGCCGAACTGATCCGGCAAACTGCCAGAGCAGTAAAATCTGCTAATCCGAAAGCTCAGATTGTTGCCTCTGGCTTTACCAGTCATGGCGTGTCCTTTCTAGATAAAGTGCTGAAGCAAGATGTAGCCCCTCTGATCGATGTCTTTTCTTTTCACACTAATGACTTAGCCCCTTATAAAGCTTTACTCTCAAAACACGGCGTGCCAGCGGAACGCCCCATCTGGGGAACGGAAGATCCAACTTTAGTTAGTCTTAGAGGGATGAAGGAAGGATATGCACGGCAATTTCATTTCTTCCACAAACGATTTGGCACGAATTACGATAGCTTTGCTGCACTTGTAGATCGCGACTTAACGCCGCTCCCAGATGGCATTACTTACTCAGTAGCGGCGCATATTATTGGTAACGCGCAAGTAGTGGAAAGCATAGAGCGTCCATCCGCGCAAATTTACGTCTTTCAAAAAGGCAACGAGGCGATCGCAACGTGGAGAGTTTTACAGGCAGGTTTGAGTGGAGGAAGTGTCACTTATGCAGTAACACCTTTACCAGGTAAAACTCCTCAGCTGATTGATGCAATGGGACGCAGCAAACCCCTAAAGCTTCAGAATGGTGAGGTCACTCTACCAATCGACCAAACGACTTTCATCCGAGATGCAAGTAAAATTAAAATAGCCAAGTACAGCCTACCGCAAGAGAAGTCCGATCCTTTACAGTACGTATTTTTAGCCAAATCAGGTAAATGGACAAAGGAATGGACGTTGGCTCAACCTGGAAAGCACAATCCTCCACCTGCAAGTGACTTTTGGCAACCTTTTCTGCAAATATTTGCGAGCAGCGAACCCAGTTCAGAAGGATATGCAGTTGAGATCCCGATTAATGTTCCCCAGCCGGGACGTTATCAGTTACTGTTCATGGGGATAACCACAAACTCCCTGCTGGAAAAGTATCGTTGGACATCACCGTTTGCATGGAGTATTGATGGAGGTCAGAAGACACAAGTTACAGCTCCCCTAAAAAGCTATTGGCGTGTCAATCGACAGAGACAAACTAAGAATGAATTGCTTAAACCAGAAGATATGGCAGCTACAGGTGGTCCAGAACTTTATCAAGAACTTGGTGTTGTAGAGTTATCTCAAGGTCAGCATACTTTTCGCCTTGAGTTGACCGCAGGACGGACGACTCCAGATAAGCTCTATACAACTTTTTTTGAAGGCATTGTTCTAAGACCTATTCAAGAAAACTAAGTTTGAGAATGAACCATTAACGAGCGATCGCCTCACTGAAAGCTTGCACGAATCATTTAGCGATCGCTAGTAGACCAATAATGTCAGTCTTAATTAGCATCAAGCTGTGGATAAAATTTTTCACGACTGACGCTTTTCAACATCTGACTAATAATTACTAAACTATTCAAACCTTAGTCAAAAAATAACTAGCCATGTTATTTACAAGCCCAGAATTTGCTATTTTCTTTTTAGTTACTTTTATAATTTATTACTTACCGTTTTTTCAAAAACAGCAGCCCATCATCATTATTGCTGGAAGTTTCATTTTCTATGGGTGGAATTCATCATGGCTTATGGGATTGCTAGCACTATCGATCAGTCTTAATACAATTACCAGTTTTAAAATATTACATTCGTTAAGAAAACGCCAGAAACATCTTTGGATGACATTAGGTATAGTAGGAAACTTACTTATTTTAGGCTTTTTTAAATATGGCATACTTATAACTAATTTTATTACTACTACTTTTCATACATCAAATGTTTTGACTGATAGTGCTATCACCTTGCTATCCGATCTACCAGTACCTATTGGTCTATCTTTTTATACATTTTTATCTATTGGTTTACTAGCCGATCTTGCTAGAGAGCAAAGTTTCGTTTTAAGAGGAAGTTATAGCAAAAAAATAAGTTTTAGACATCATCTTCTTAGCACGTCATTGTTTATTACATTTTTTCCCAGCTTAATTTCAGGACCTATTTCAAGAGCAAGCGACTTTTATTCTCAAGTTCAACCAAAATTTTTGAAGGATATACCTTGGTACGATGTTTTGCGATCGCTGATAATTGGCTATTATTTAAAAATGGTAATAGCTGACAATTTAAAGGATTACACGTACTGGATTAGCTTTCCTTACTATCAAAGCTTAGGAACTATGACAAATATAGTTCTATTAGTTGGCTACTCAATACAGATATTTGCAGATTTTGCTGGTTACTCATTAATAGCCATAGGTCTAGCTGCGGCTCTAGGTTATCAACTACCACAAAACTTTAATTTTCCTTATGTATCTCTCTCGTTATCAGAATTTTGGAGACGCTGGCACATTTCATTATCAACATGGCTAAGGGACTATTTATACTTTCCTTTGGGAGGGAATAGAAAAGGTAAAATTAGAACCTATATCAACTTGATAGTCGTTATGACACTAGGCGGACTGTGGCATGGAGCAACATGGAACTATGCAGTATGGGGTATTTTCCACGGTTGTGGGTTAGCTGTAGAAAGATTACTAGGTGTCAATCAAACATCAAAAGAAATACAAGATCGGTCAAAATCTTTTTGGCAGCAATTCTTATTAGATTTAATTCGTTGGTTTTTTGTCTTTAGCTTTGTCTCAATAGGTTGGATATTCTTTAAATTAGTTAATTTTGATGCCGCAATAGATTTTTTCATTACTTTAACTAGAAATCTTCATCAAAGATTGTCTCTCGATATTATCGCTCCCACTACTTTATTTGCTTTGCCGATTATTATCTCGCACTCATTTTATTTTTTAATTTATAAATATTTATCCAATAATAAATTGCTGAAAAATATTTCATTAAAAAGTAGTATGGATTTAGTCTTAGGAGTACTACTAGCACTGACTCTTCTCGATGCTGGCAGCACCGATACATTTATATACTTTCAGTTTTAGGGGCGATCGCATGTTTTTTATTTCTAATTTAAGTTTAGTAATTCGTCCGTTTCTAGTTTGTATTGCTTGCCTTATTTTATATCAAGGTTCTATTTTTTATGGTCTTTTACCTTCTAGTGAAGGAATCAATCAATGGCAAGCCAATATTATTAAAGCAGAGAAATATATTTACAATCGAGACTCAACACCTATTGTTTTAGTAGGAAGTTCATTGGCGAATAATCTTCCTACTAAATATTTAAGCGATCGAGCAACTAATTTAGGTATGTCTGGGGGTTCTACCCAAACTGGCTTAGAAATTGTTAGAAAAAAAGAAATAAAACCGAGTTTATTATTAGTTGAGTTGAATGACACTATCGGTCGAGAATTAGATACTAAGTTAGTCACTCCTTTATTTCATCCTTTAACATCATTTATAAAAATTCATTTTCCGATGTTTAGACAAGAATATCGTCCTACTAGCGTTTTGATGCAGTATTTAGAAAATGAGTATAAACAAAGAAATGTAAGAGAAGTTGAACGCCAAGATGAAAAGCAAGTTATTAATTCAGATTTTCGTCAAAAAATGATAAAACAGTTGGTTGAGGATCGTAATATTGAACTAGATACTCAACAAAAACAGTCGATCGTAAAAGAAGCCGAGTTTATCAAAAATCAAATCGCAGATATTCAAAAAGAAGCTGTTCGAGTCATTTTATTTGATATACCTGGCGAATCAGTCGTTGATAATACTACAAAGCAAAGGCAAATTAGAGAATTACTAAAATCACTTTTTCCGAAAAACTCGTTTGAGTGGTTACCAGAATTACCCGCTCGTAAATGGATAACGAGTGATGGAATTCATTTAGTACAGTCAAATGCTAAAGAATATGTTTCTCAACTTGATGGAGTAATTAATAGATTACTGAACGAAAATCATAGCTAACTGAGTTTTTCTGATTTTTTCTCCATTGAAATTTAGCTTCTAGAAGTTTAGTATAAGGGGGTTACAACTACTTTTGGAGATGCGATCGTGCAAGCGTTAAATGTTGCTAAAAGTGTACTCAAAAACTTTGCTTTTCACAAAATAGGGAGATGTAATGTATGTGGAAAAGTATCGTTATTCGTTTGCTTAGATGTGGATATGGCACGCAATAATATGTACTGCATATTTTGTCGTAGCTCGTCCAGAAAAAGACACGTTGCCAAAATTATCCTTAGTGAAGTTATTCAAAATACCCCTTCTATTTCTTGTATTTCAAAAAAACAAAGCTTAAAAATTTACAGTACTGACACGAATGAGGCTTTTTATAAAGTCTTACGTAATTATGACTCATACACATCTTCTATTTTCTCGCCTGATATCAAAATAGGAACGGAAGTTCATGAAAGGGTATTTTGTCAAAATTTAGAAAAATTAACTTTTGACAATGAGACTTTCGATCTTGTCATCACAGAAGATGTATTTGAACATGTAAGAGATTATCAAAGAGGATTTTCTGAAGTCAATCGAGTTTTGAAAACTGGAGGTTATCATATATTTACTGTTCCTTGTTATTTTGATAGACCGACTCTTGTTCGCGTTGACACTTCTACGGATGAGGACGTATATCTTTTGCCTCCCGAATATCATGGAGATAAAATTCGCGGTAAGATTTTAGCCTATAGAACTTTTGGCATCGATATATTTCATTTCTTACAGTCGCTCGGATTTGAGACAAGAGTAGATTTTTCTAATTACTCCGACCAAAAACTAGGAATTTTTAATAGCTATGTTTTTATTACTAGGAAGGTTTTCCATCATGAAAGTCTCTCTGTCGCCACGGTAGATTCTAGTTATTATCAACTTCATTCCAGTGGAACTTAACGTAAAACTAGTCGTTTTACATAATCAACTGAGGTAGATCAAATGAAAGGCATTATTTTAGCTGGTGGCTCTGGAACTCGACTTTATCCTTTAACTCGTGTTGTTAGTAAGCAGTTAATGTCTGTTTACGACAAACCAATGATTTACTATCCCTTATCCATACTAATGCTAGCGGGAATTAGAGAAATATTGATTATTTCCACACCTAACGATCTACCGCTGTTTCAAGAGCTATTGAAAGATGGTAGTCAGTGGGGATTAAAGTTTAGTTATATCGAACAGCCTAAGCCTGAAGGGTTAGCGCAAGCTTTTATCTTAGGTCGAGATTTTATTCAAAACGAACCAGTTTGTCTGATTCTGGGTGATAACATTTTTCATGGACATGGGTTAAGTGAAATATTGGCTCGTGCTTCCATGCTTCGCAAAGGAGGATTAATATTTGGTTATCCAGTCAAAGACCCGCGACAATACGGTGTAGTTGAGTTCGATCCTCGCGGACGTGCTGTCAGTATTGAAGAAAAACCTCTCATTCCTAAGTCCAAGTATGCAGTACCTGGAATATACTTTTATGACTCTCAGGTGGTGAAAATCGCTACGAGCCTTAAGCCTTCTGCTCGTAATGAGTTAGAAATTACAGATGTGAATTCGGTTTACCTCAACCGAGGTCAGCTAAGAGTAGAGGTTCTGGGTCGAGGATATGCTTGGTTAGATACAGGTACACACGAATCGTTGCATCAGGCAGCTAACTTTATTCAAACTTTAGAAGAACGGCAAGGACTAAAAATTGCTTGCATTGAAGAAATTGCCTATCGACAAGGATATATTGACTCAGTTCAGTTGCGCTACCTTGCTAAACCTATGCTCAAAAGTAGTTATGGAAGATATTTGATGGAGCTTCTAGACGATGAATCTCATGTTATGACGACACTCAGCGAGTTAGAGCAGGCATTTTATGCGCTTAAAGGATAGAACCATGAGAGTTATAGAAACTGCCATTCCTGACGTTCTCATAATTGAGCCGCACGTGTTCGGAGATAACCGAGGCTTCTTTTACGAAAGCTATAACGAAAAGGCTTTCTGGGAAAAAATCGGTATTTCAGCTCGTTTTGTCCAAGACAATCATTCTCGCTCTACTAAGAATGTACTGCGTGGTCTGCACTATCAAATTCAGCAGCCTCAAGGCAAGCTTGTAAGAGTTGTACAAGGAGCCGTATTTGATGTTGCGGTAGATTTAAGAAAGCAATCGAAGACTTTCGGTCAATGGGTAGGAGCCTTCTTAAGTGCAGAAAACAACCAGCAGCTTTGGGTTCCTAAAGGCTTTGCTCACGGGTTTATGGTACTCACTGAATATGTAGAGTTTTTATATAAAACCACAGATTATTATGCTCCACAGCACGAACGCTGTGTTTTGTGGAACGATCCCGATCTGGCGATCGCTTGGCCTCTTGAAAATGAGCCAGTTCTATCTGCCAAAGATCGAGCTGGGAAATTGCTACGAGACGCAGAGGTATTTGCATGAAAATTCTATTGACAGGTATAACTGGGCAAGTAGGTTGGGAACTACAGCAGACCTTAATGCCTTTGGGTAAAGTCATCTCTACAGGACGCAGCACTAGTCAAAGAGCGCTGCAAATGGATTTGGCTCAACCAGACACTATTCGTCGGACGCTGCGCGAAGTTAAACCCGCCTTAATTGTTAACGCTGCTGCATATACAGCTGTGGACAAAGCTGAATTAGATTCGGATACGGCAATGGCAGTGAATGGAATTGCCCCTGGCATCATTGCAGAAGAAGCAAAATCGCTAGGTGCAGCAGTCATTCACTATTCAACAGACTACGTGTTTGATGGCAAAAAAAGTACAGCATACACCGAGCGGGATTTACCCAACCCTCAAAATGTTTATGGTAAAACCAAACTCATAGGCGAGCAGGCTATTGAGGCAGTGGGTGGCTCGTATTCTATCCTTCGCACTAGTTGGGTATATAGCCGACATCAGAACAATTTTCTGCTGACAATCCTGCGGCTAGCTCAGGAACGAGACGAATTACAAGTCGTTAACGACCAAGTTGGATCTCCCACCTGGAGTCGCTTAATTGCTGAAGCTACAGCACAAATTTTATTTCAAGCCACAAAACAAAATCTATACGATTTCTTAGCTCATAAAAGTGGGATATATCACTTGAGTGCTACAGGACAGGTTAGTTGGTATGGTTTTGCTAAAGCGATTCTCGAACAAGAGCGAAAGTTTAACACGTTCAAGTTACAGAGGTTAGTCGCGATCGCCTCAGAGCAGTATTCTACAGCAGCAAAGCGACCGGCTTATTCTGTATTGAACAATCAAAAGTTATCTGATACATTCGGGATCGTATTACCTAACTGGCAAAGAACTCTACAGTTATTATTGACTCCAGAGGCGATCGCAAGTTAACTACTACAGACCTTTTTGGTTGAGAACTATTGAAAAATATCAGGGTGTTTTGGCATCGCGCTTCAGCTCTTAAAATGCTGACTGAATGCTAGTTTGAGATTTAACTTTTCGATCTACAGAATACCTCAAACTGAGCGATCGTCACGATACTTCACCTTAAGAACTACTCTTCCAATGCTGTCAATTGTAATACCACTTTTCAACGAAGAAGAGAACATTCCGAAGCTCTACGAGCGTATCGTTAGTGCTTCCCATACTTGGAATTCTGCGTTTGAAGCCATCCTCGTAGATGATGGAAGTACCGATCGAACTCTTTCTCTTTTACGCAAACTCTATCAAAAAGATTCGCGTTTTAAGTATATTAGTTTTTCTCGTAACTTTGGTCATCAAACAGCTGTCAGTGCAGGTCTTCGTTATACAACTGGCGATGTGATAGCTGTCATGGATGCTGACTTGCAAGATCCTCCTGAAGAACTTTACCGCTTTTTAGATAAGTGGCGGCAAGGATATCAAGTGGTTTACGGAGTTAGAACTCAAAGAAAAGAAAATATCTTCAAACGCTCTGCTTACTACATGTTTTACCGCATACTAGCGTGGTGTTCGTCTATCAAGATCCCCTTAGATTCAGGAGATTTTTGCATTATGGATAGAACCATCGTAGATTGGTTGAATATCATGCCCGAACGCAATCGTTTTGTTCGAGGATTACGTTCTTGGATAGGTTATCGGCAAATTGGTATTCCATACGAACGACATAAGCGTTTTGCTGGAGAGGTAAAATATACGTTTCAAAAACTTTTACGTCTTGCCCTAGATGGCATGATTGACTTCTCCTATCGACCTTTACAAGTTAGTGGCATTTTCGGTCTGTTTATTTGCTTCTTTTCCTTAATAAGTATTATATTCTTCTTCTTTCATCGGATTTTAGGATTTAGGGTTTTCGGCTATTCTCCCCAAGATGTACCAGGCTTTACATCTTTGATTTTAGCAACTTTATTTCTGGGAGGCGCTCAACTAACAACACTGGGACTTTTTGGTGAATATCTAGGGCGAATTTTTGATGAGGTGAAGCAACGTCCACTCTATATTGTCAAAGAACAGGATGGTTTTGAAACTAAAAAAGAGGCTTACAATACTGCAACACTTCTCCCAGGAGATCTTAGAATTTGAAACGCAATTTATTAGTTTGGTTAGGCTGGTTAATTAGTTTTGTTTTTCTTTACTTTGTTTTCCGTAGGTTAGATTGGGCATTGGTAATAGAGGCTTTTCATCAAGTTTCTTTATCCACTCTAATAATGATGGCAGGAGTATATTGTTTAGGATTCATCATCAGAGCGTGGCGCTGGAAATTTTTACTTCCTCATAGGGTTTCTATGGGTGATTCTTTGGGGGCAGTAGTTTTAGGATATGGAGCCAATAATATCTTACCAGCTCGTTTAGGTGAAATTGTTAGGGCGCAGGCGATCGGTAAAAGTTGTCAAATTAGTCGCTCTTTTGCTCTAGCTAGCATCCTAGTCGAACGTATTTTTGATGGTTTAGTGCTAGTAGGATTGTTATATTTGGGAACGAGAGATAGTAGCATTCCTACGTGGGTTTCGTCAGTAGGAGTTTTAGGACTCACTATCTTTGGAGGAGCGTTAACAATAGTCATGCTTTTAACTTTGACTCGTTCTCTATGGGATACAAAAACTCATTTTTTACCTTCGGCAAAGTTACAAAATTTTTTCCAGCAGTTTGCCAAAGGATTAACATTAGTGTGGCGGACTCCATTCCTTCCTTTAACTATATTGGGATTGAGCCTTACTATTTGGTTAGTAGAGGGTATCGTTTTCCATATTGCTATTCAAGCTTTTGAACTCAAAGTGCCACTAACAGCTCCCTTGTTTGTGATGGGGTTAGTTAATTTAGGTATCCTAGCTCCAACTGCTCCAGGATATTTAGGAGCTTTTCAATATTTCGGAACAATGGCTCTAAATGTTTGGCAAGTGCCATCAGAAACAGCTTTAGCCTGTATTGTAATAATTCATGCCTGTCAGTATTTACCTATAACAATCTGGGGATTGAGCTACATTCCTTACTTTGGCTTTACGTCATTAACAAAGCTGAAAAGTGAAATCGAGTAAACCTAGCTTTTACGCAGAGTAATTTGTAGACTGCAATTACAAAGTCCGAATAATTCAGCCTGTATTTAAAGAAGAAAAAGAGATTTGAATAAAGCAATGAATCTATTAATTATCGGAGGTGGTGCAACTGGCTTAGCATCTGCCTACATCGCAGCTAAACGTGGTGAAAAAGTAACTTTACTGGAGGCTTCTAGTAAGTTAGGAGGACTATTATCAACTTTTGACATTGGAGGAACAAAGCTCGAATGCTTTTATCATCACTTTTTTACTCACGACGCAGAGATCAACTGGCTACTAAAAGAACTAAATCTTTCTCAAGATGTGCGATTTGTTGAAACAAAAATGGGTATGTATCGCTTTGGAAAGATTCATCCTTTCACAACAACAAAAGACTTATTACAATTTCCAAAATTAAGCTTGTTGGATAAAATTCGCTTTGGGCTAACTAGTTTGTTTTTATCTAAACAAAAAAAGTGGCATAAATATGAAAATACTTCTGCTTTAGAGTGGTTTTATAAGTGGGCAGGAAAGCGGGTGACTAATACCATTTGGTATCCAATGCTTGAAATTAAATTTGGTGAATACGCCGCTAAGATTCCACTCGCTTGGATGATTGGACGAATGACACAGAGGTTGAAATCTCGCTCCAAAGGAAAAGAAAAACTAGGATACTTGAAGGGAAGTTTACAAAGATTAGTTGATGCACTTGAGCTTAAACTGAGAGAAAGAAAAGTAATTATTTTCAAAAATACTCCAGTCACAGAGCTACTCTTCGAGAACGATCGCGTCATAGGTGTAAAAACTCCTCAAGGAGAGTTTAGAGCTGATAAAATATTAGTCACTATCCCCACAATTTATTTATCTAAGCTCATTCCAAATAAGTTTTCTCACTATCGCACGCAGTTAGAAAGAATTGAATATTTTGGAGCTATATGCGTCGTTGTTGTTACAGAAAAACCTTTAAGTAACATCTATTGGTTAAATGTCGGAGATCCTGGTTTTGATTTTGGAGGTGTAATCGAGCAAACGAACTTTTTATCTCCAAAGGAATATCAAGGGTTACACGTCACGTATTTATCTAGATATGCTACTTGGAGGGAACCAATATTATCTAAAACCGATCCAGAAATTATTAGCCTTTTTAAAAAACAGCTACAGTCAATTTATCCCGATCTAGAAGCTAAAGGAATTAAAGATATCCAAGTTTTTCGCACAAAAACAGCTGCTACGGTTTGCGATAAAAATTTTTCTGACAAGATTCCAGCTTACAAAAGTCCTATTTCCAATCTTTATATAGCTAGCATGGCACACGTATATCCAGATGAAAGGAGCGTGAATAATAGTATAAAAGTAGCACTCAATGCAGATGCTGTGTTGCAAATTTCTTAAAACTAATTCAAGATCGAGTTAGTTTAAACTAGAACTTTCTAATAAAAAAATAATTCCCAATTCAATATCAAAGGATGAAATGAATATTTCACTTAATTTTAAGCGCCATAAAGAGAGTTTTGCTCTCATCATTTTATTAGTTATTGCCTTTTTATCTTCTTTTCCTTGGTCGCTCTATGGCATGAATTGGAGAGATTCAGCTTTATACTTTCATCTTGGCAATAGATTACTTCATAATGACTTTCCCTACAAAGACTATGTATTTCAAGTAGGTTTTATACCCATTATTTTTGACGCTTTCTTCCAAAGTATTTTAGGTCAAAGTTACTATGCTAGCTTGTTCGCTGCTTTTGTAGTTAAGGCGACTAATTTGCTAGTTTATTATTTCATATTCCGTCAATTCTCATCTCAGGTTATATCAGTAGCTCTTTGTAGTGCATTTGCTTTGATGAACTCTTCACTAGTTCATTGGAGTACTTCTTATGTATACTTATTTCTGTCGATTTCCGCTCTTTTTATTATTCTTGGGTTAAACAAGCTAGAAAAAGGTATTTCTACTTTATCATTTCTATATATTGCTATTTCTGGATTCTCTCTTGCTCTCGTTATAGCAGCGCGTCAGAGCAATGGAACCCTTTGCATATTAGTTACATTAGGAGTTATCTTAATTTATTCCTTACGGAATCCAAAAAAATATTTACGTACTCTAACTACTCCTTTTATTACAGGTTTTCTTTTAGGTTTAGGAGCATTAGTTTTATTCTTAGCTCTGAATCAAGCACTTCTCCCAGCCTTTCAACAACTTTTTTTAGATGCATCTGAGAAAAAGAGAGTTGGTGGTTTTGCTGCATTAATAGATGTTCTCTTAGGGGGGATTAAATTTGATTCTTCTATTAAAGAAGTTGTCAAAGTTGTTGTTATTCCTATATTATTATCTGCAATAATCTTTAGATTAATTCAGTATCCGATCGAAGCAAAATCTAAATACAATGTAAACTTAATTGGAATATTGTTACTTCCTTCACTATTACTGATTGGACTTAGTATTTCACTGATGGGGCATTTAATAAATACCCATAATCTACCAACTATAATTGCTAGTACAGCCCTTTTATTCACCTACGATGTACCAAGTACATTCTTTAGCTTTGCTCTTTTAGGAAGTTGTATTTTTCCTAAATCCAGTCAGAAGCTTTTAGGAGTACCAGAGCCAGTTTTTCCCTTACTAATAGCTCTCACCCTCGGCTCGACTTGGGCTATGCAGATGTCGTGGCCTGGCAGAGCATATTTAGACTCTGTAATGTTGATGCCACTAATTATTATAACTACATTAATGTCATCTAAGGTTCCTACTCACTGGAAAAAAAGCTTTTCTTTGCTATTTCTTGTAATTACAGTCATTATGTTTACCGTGTCTCAAATAGGAGGATTTAGTAACAAGGGTTTATATGAGAATGTTCGCTACTCTCTAGATTCACCGATGACAAAATTTATTAAAGTTCCAGAAGATAAAGCTGTTGCTTTCTCAATGCTACGTCAAAATATTAAGCCAGATGAATCTTGTTTTATCTATGGTTCTGCACCTGTTCTTTATACCCTATTGCAATGTAAAAATCCAACATTGGTCGATACTACGTATAGTGATTTTTATACTTTAAACGATATTAAAAAAGCCATTGCTTCACTTGGAGAAAATCCTCCAAAATGGATTATTAGCACAGTTGGCGCTCGTCCAATTGATGATACTTTTGACGGCTCGCCAGATTTCTATGGCGTATTTAACCAAGCAGCTCCAAAGGAATTACATGGATTCATAAAAGAATTCATTCAAGACTACCAACTAGTAAGTACAGTAAGAGAGTTATTTCCCAATGGTAAAGATTTGAAAAGTAAAGATCTTGATGATATCCTCGATCTACGTTTATACAGATATACAAAAGAAGATTAAGTTTTTGAAAAAAAGCTTCGATCTAGTACGTAGTTTTTTTAGTAAAGCGCGAATTTACTCAATAGCTCGCTTTTGCCCTGGCAATCTCGTTACCAAGGTAAGAGTATGGTAATAACAGTCATATTTTTATGTAACTCCTATTGGCGATCGCCATCATTATTCAAAATTAATACTTTTAACTTCTGATGCTTATTGGATTTATCGTCTTGACAAGATCCATAGACTAGAATTAAACTAATCTATAGTAAACAGTAAATCCAAGTTTCTGTCTTAGCTTTAGATATTATCGAGCGTAATTCAGTTGTATAGAAAGTTATTTTGAAGTACGAGATAAATATTTGCAAAGTGTGCTTTTGATAAAGTTCTCAATTGCTTCAAAACTTTAAAAAATAATATCTATTAGTGTCCTTACTAACTAAGTGTAGGTGTTAAATCTATACGAACCAGTAATTATAAAAAACTATAGAATTGTAGATGTATAGAACGGCTTGAGTAGTTTTTGCCATCTACAAAATAATTAACTGGTGTTTTTAACTAAAGACATTAGTAGCTTGCTCGTCAAAGCAGAAACGTTACTTAGTCATCTGAAAATGACTGATTTTGAAGTTGTGATTTCAAATAAGGAATTGCTTATGTATATCGATAACTAGCAATATCTTCTGTATCACCTTTATTTTCCAGTTCTATACAACAGACAGCTATTTTTAATAAGTCAACCTCATCTCAAGCACTAAATATCTTCTAAAACAAGGTTGCTAACAATGATTGAAGTATTAGTAGGAGCAATAATTCTCTATTCTACTTTTGAACAAAGTCCGACTTCTGAAGGCTGGATAACTCGTGGTTCTGGTGCTAATTGGGTGATTGGGGGTACATCTGGTACTCGCTCCATTCGAGTTCAGCATCCTGGTCCTACAAACTATACATTTGATGATGCATGGTCGAGTCCTTTACTAAATACTAATCCCCTGCAATGGTATCGGCTCTCGTTCAACAGTAAAGCTCCTGGAACGACTAATAACCCCGGAAGTGTCGGTTATGGATATTGGTCGGCGACATTCTATGACAAGCAAACTGGCAACCAATTACCAGATGCTACATTCTCTAGTGTTTTTCAGTCGAATAATTGGGTGCATAATGAATTTCGTTTCCGTACCAAAGCTACTGTTGGAGCGAACGGGAAGCTACTACCAGTTCAAATGAGAATTAATTTTCACTCGCTCGGTTCGCAGCCTCTTTTTATTGATGATATTACCGTGCAGTCAACAACTTCTCAAGAAGTAGCACAATGGGCTGACGGAATGTATAATAGCTTTCCTGCCAAACTGAATTATGTTCCCAAAGCCAGCCGATGGCAACGTATTCCGCTCACGATGCAAAAGTTACGGAATGGGCAAAATCTCCGCATCGTTATGCTCGGAGACAGCATTCAGAATGATACAGCAACAGCACCTATCGATGTCTTTTTAGAACGCGAGTATCCTGGTAGTAAAGTTGAAATTATCCCCTCTGTAATAGGTGGTACGGGGGTTCAGTACTATAAAACTTGCGTGCAGGATTGCATACTGAAATATAAGCCAGATCTGCTGATAATTGGAGGAATCAGCAATGGCAATAACATGAGTGATTTCCAAAGCGTGGTTAATCAAGTGAGAGCTAGCGATCGCGTCACTAACCACAAAACCGAGATCTTGTTATTGACGAAGGAATGGAGTCCTAACAACTATCCTAACCCAATTGACTATCAACTGCATCCAACTATTAAGGAACTCGATCAAAATCCGACAAATAATACGACAATTCCTAACAATTATCGTGGTAACTTATTGTGGTTTGCTTATGCAAATAATCTAGAATACTTGGACATGACAGGAATTCAAAGTGAGTTTATCTATGGACCGGCTACCACTGCTGGTCTCGGTTCACCAGACGCTAACGGTAATCCATATAGCATTTGGATGCGCGATAATTACCACTTAAATGATTATGGAAAACAAATACTAGGAAGGATATTGGAGGCATACTTCAGTTTATAAATCTATTGTATTAAATACGAGCGGGTAAAAAATCTGACAGCGATCGCAAAACTGGAAATCTATACGAGCGATCGGCTAGCCTTCGCGATCGTGCTGCTACAGCAATTCTACTCAATCAGTGGTAGATCTCCTACAGATAAAGCTTAAATTACGACTTACGACTTACGACTTACGACTTATGCTCAGGTGGTAGATCTCGATACAGATGGAGCAGTCACTCAGTTGTACCGTAAAGCATTATGACAACTCTATATGCGAGCGATAACAAAAGCTACAGAATTGAAAATTATTGTGAAATAAAAAAGTTACATGAAAGTAAATGATGTAGTAGAAACAGATTCGCTCAAGCGAGTGTTTGGATTGCCAACTCTAGTTGTCTATGGAGTAGGTGACATTCTGGGTGCGGGAATTTACGCGGTAGTCGGAAAAATTGCCGGACTTTCCGGTACTTTGGTTTGGGCTTCGTTCTTGACGGCTATGGTTGTCGCGGCATTCACGGCTTTAAGTTACGCCGAACTGGGCAGTCGATTTCCCCAAAGTGGTGGAGTCGCCTGTTTTGTCCACAGGGCATTTCGCATTGACTGGCTCTCAATCTTAGTTGGCTGGTTAATGTTTTGTACCTGCTTAGTCTCGATGGCAACGCTCTCGAAAGCGTTTGCTGGCTATCTCAATGCTTTTGCACCAGCTATTCCAGATTGGCTGATTATCCTAGCGCTTTTTTCCGTGCTGGCATATGTCAATTTCAGAGGCATGAAGGAATCCTCGGCGCTGAATATCTTTTGTACGTCTGTCGAGGTTTCGGGTCTATTAATTGTAATTTTGGTTTCAACCTTGTTTTTGAGCGGTGGTGGCACGGTTAATCCTGCTGCTGTTCCCAACGAGCCAGCAATCGGTTGGACGGCAGTGATTCAGGGAGCAGCACTGGCTTTCTATGCCTTCATTGGATTTGAGGATATTGTCAATGTGGCAGAGGAAGTCAAAAATCCCGAACGCAACGTGCCAAGAGCAATCTTACTTGCTTTGGCGATCGCAGGTGTCGTCTATATACTCGTCTCCTGGCTGGCGATTCAGGTACTCAATCCCTCAGAACTTGCTGCTTCCAGCGCTCCGCTATTGGATGTGGTGCGTCGAGCGCAGCCCAATTTTCCCCAAGTGATTTTTACCATCATTGCTCTATTTGCCGTACTCAATACGGCGCTGCTCAATTTTGTCACGGCATCGCGGCTGTTGTTTGGGATGTCGCGTGAAGGATTGCTACCAGCTTGGTTAGGAAAATTACATCGACGCAGAGCCACGCCTTATCGAACGCTGTTGGTCATTTTACCCATTGCCATTTTTCTGGCGCTCTCCGGGACACTGCAATTTTTAGCAGGAACCACTGCCACCTTGATTCTGGCAATGTTTTGTCTTGTCAACCTCTCGCTGCTATCGATCAAACGTCGAGAACCTGAAACTAGCGGGTTTCGGGTTCCCTATATAATTCCGGCGATCGCATTACTGTTCGATCTCGTTTTGGTTGCCTTTGCTTCTCCCTCCAGTCACATTTTGGCGTTGATATTTGCAGGAATTGGAATGCTCCTAATTCTGATCCAAAAGGCTTTCAGAAAAGGACACATACCAAGCACTTAGTTGGCAAATTAGTTCGCAAACAGGCGATCGCTCTGTACTGATTTCAGTTACTTGTCGTAGCTCGATAATCTGGGTATCGAGCTACGACCATTATTTCGCCATCATACCAATAGCGTCCGGCTTCTAAATCTGCTACAAACATCTCTAACCAAACTCGAAAACTAGAAGCGACTGGATAAAGTCCATTACATTTACGATTTTCAATAATTTGACCGACATTCCCACCTAGCAGTACAGCACTCAAATCCAGAAAATAGCCATCTCCACACCCATCAGAGGTGAGAGGAATCACAACTACTTGTACGCTATGTTGTACGATAAAGCAAAACCAAATGAATTGCAAATATGGAAGAAGCAATGGATGCTGTTTCTACATCTGAGGCTCGCACCAACTTGTTTAGTCTCGTAGATCGAGTATCGGAAACTCACAAACCAATTTTGATTACAGGCAAGCGTAACAACGCCGTTCTCATCTCTCAGGAAGACTGGAACTCTATCCAAGAAACTATGTACTTGCTGTCAATACCTGGAATGAAGGAGTCAATTAAAGACGGGATGGCAACTCCAGTCGAGGAATGTATATCTTGGGAGGATCTCAGGCGTGAGCTGGCAGATTCGATTGACGAAGCAAGCAGCTAAGGATGCAGTCAAATTACGCTCTGCTGGGCTTTTTGATAAAATGGAGCAACTCTTAGATATTTTAGCTGACAATCCTTTTACCAACCCTCCCCCATATGAGAAGTTGAGCGGCGATCTGGAAGGAGCTTATTCTCGTCGTATCAACATCAAACACCGATTAGTGTACGAAGTCATCAAAGAAGCGAAAACAGTCAAGATCTTGAGGATGTGGTCGCATTATGAATAAGTGCGATCGCCTACCATCGTAGTACATCAATACCATTGAAAGATTATAGATTTGAGTCAATGACTGTTTCAAGCATTCACTTTAGAGAGATAATTAATATATGTTGACCAAATGCAAATTGTTCTGGTCACTGGTCACTGGTCACTGGTCACTGTCTAATGACTTCTGTAGCTGCAATTTATTTTTTTGAAGGAATTCCCGAAGAACTGAGTAACGTCAGCTTGCGCCGCGATCGCCGTTCGGGAGTTCGTTCGGTTTTACTGCGTTTTGAGCAACTCAAATCTTTGGAAAGATTCAATAGTTTTACCAAAAAATTCAATAACTTCGTGCGTTTGGTCGATGAAGAAGGTGAAATTCAAGTCACGCCTGACTCGACAAAATTCATTTTTGGTGGCATGGATGGAGATGAATTTCAACGCCTAGATTGTACGTTTGCGATCGAGCAAGAAGACCACTGGGAGAGATTTATGCGGTTTATGAATCGCTATGCTGAGGCTAATGGTATGGCTTTCAGCGAATCAAATAAATAGAATAAGGGCGCATAGTTATGCGTCCTTACTAAGAACGTAATCACACTCCCCAAATTTATGAAAGTAGCAATTACTGGAGCCACTGGATTTGTTGGTAGTCGTTTAGTCGAACGACTCAAATCGGACGGTCATCAAGTTGTCGTTTTTAGTCGCAACGTCAATAAGGCAGAAAACGTATTTCCTAAGTCTACTTTTCCAAATGTAGAAATTATTGCCTATACACCAACAGAATCGGGTGCGTGGCAAGATGCGATCGCCAGTTGTGATGGTGTAGTCAACTTAACCGGAGAACCAATTGGCGAAGGACGTTGGACACCCCAACGCAAACAAGAAATTCTCAATAGTCGCAAATTGGGGACGCAAAAAGTTGTCGAGGCGATCGCCAAAGCAAATCCCAAACCCAGCGTGTTAGTCAATACTTCTGCGATTGGTTATTACGGTACGAGTGAAACTACGACATTTGATGAATCCAGTCCTGCTGGTAACGATTTCCTTGCCCAAGTCTGCCAAGAGTGGGAAGCAGAGGCGCAGAAAGTCAAGGAATCGGGGACGCGGTTAGTCATTTTGCGCTTTGGAATTGTCTTGGGAATGGGAGGTGCGATCGCCAAAATGATTACTCCCTTCAAACTTTTTGCTGGTGGTCCCATCGGGAGCGGTCGCCAGTGGTTTTCATGGATTCATCGCGATGACTTGGTAAACTTAATTATCGAAGCATTGACAAAACCGGAAATGGAAGGAGTCTTCAATGCCACTGCTCCTAATCCGGTGCGGATGTCAGAGTTAGCCCAAGCAATGGGAGAAGTGATGCAGCGTCCCTCCTGGTTGCCCGTCCCCAACTTTGCGATCGAGGCATTATTAGGAGAAGGTGCGATCGTGGTTTTAGAAGGGCAGCAAGTTTTACCCAAACGCACTCAAGCATCGGGCTTCAATTATCAATATGCCAGCGTCAAAGAAGCATTAAAAACAATTGTATAGTTGCGATTGAAATAGACGCGCTATAGCCTGAAATTACTCGGTAGATCTCTAGCTGGATCTGGGGTAAAAGGACGATGTTCGAGATCGAAAACTCTCCTTTGAAATTCTGCTTGAATGGGTTGGGAAAAAGTTCTAGTTTGTTCGATTTCGTATAGCGATCTGGTAATATCTGTATTAAATTCTGCTCTTTGCCGCTCGTTCCTTGCTTCTAACTCAGCTCCTGATTCTCCTTGTAACCGCAACTGAGTTTCGGAAAGATCGAAAATCGGTTCTTCCTCCGAACGTGCGGGTTGGACGATCGCCAGTGATGCGATCGCCAGCACTGCTGTCAGTAATCCTGCTAACCTCATAGCTTTTCCTCCTTACAGCGATGTAGCGTTTGGCTGTCTGGTGCGATCGAGCGAATATCTGTATTATAACGTTGAGATTAATTCGCCTTTTCGGAGAAAAAATAACGTTGAATTAGCGTAGTAATGGCGATCGCCAAAGCCAGAATCAAAGCAATTGCTGCCGCATAACCTAGATCCAAGCTTTTAAAAGCATATTGATAGATAAGTAGCACAACTGTCAAAGTCGAGTTATCTGGTCCACCCGTACCGCGAGAGAAAATATAAGATTGATCGAATAAGTAAAAAGTTGCGGGGCGCTCAAATTCCTATCCCCGCCGCAAGCGGACGGGGCATTACGGAATTTGCCCTTCGGGACGCACTCCCGCTGTGTTCATGAACGTGACAAGCCACGGGGAATCTACCCTTGATGAGATTGAAACGTACCAACAATGCCCATCACAACCACAAAAAATGTGACTGATTTTAAGCTTGGTAGAGTAATATAAAATAATTTATCCCACCAACTTGCTCCATCAATTGCCGCTGCTTCGTAAAGGCTTTCAGGAATATCTTGTAAAGCAGCTAGATAAATCACCATAAATAAAGGTGCTGTTGACCAAATATTCATGATTGTAATTGCTTTTAAGGCAACATTTGGATCGCCAATCCAGTTATAAGTTGGCAAACCTAAAAAAGCCAGAACGCTGTTTATTAAACCATTTGAATTATACATCCACAAAAATATTATCGTTAATACTGCCGAGGAAGTCACTGTCGGCATAAAAAAAATAATTCTAAACCAATTTTTACCTTTGAGGTTAGCATTGAGAATTAAAGCCAAGCCGAGAGCAATTATAGTTTGAATTGGTACGACGATCGCCACGTATTCAACCGTATTTCTTAGAGCAATCCACACGCGATCGTCATTGAGAAGACGAGTAAAGTTTTTGAAGCCGTTGAATCTGTAGGTAAATTCTCCTAAAATCTGAATTTTATAAAAAGCCAGAACTAAAGCAATCAGAATAGGCAAAAGTACAAATAATCCTAAAATGATAATTGTAGGAACCATGAAAATATATCCAGCCAAGGCAGCTTTTGACTGAGGTTGATTTTTTAAAACACGATGCTCTCTCACTGTAATTTCTACTTTACTTTGATAAAGCTATTTCTTGATTAGCGGTTTGCTGCGCTCTTTTCATTGCTGATGCTAAACTTTGCTGACCGATTATGGCACTAACAAATTGATTGTTAAAATTATTGAGAATAATCGGTAAATCTTCATTCAACTGCCAAATAGTAGCATATTCAGCTCCGGCAATAAAAGGTGAATAAAGAGAATGGCGATCGTATTGTAGGGCATCGGTTACAGATTTACGGGTAGGAAATACAGAACCTTGTCTCGTCCAGGCTTGCATTCCCTCTTGTCCAGTTAAGTAAGAGATTAATTCCCATGCTGCTGTTTTATATTTCGATTTTTGATTCATTACATAAGCAACTGTATAAGCCATCGTGCCTTTTTTCTGGTTAATAGTTGGGACTTCAGCAGTGGCATATTCAAGCTGAGGAAAGGTCTCTTTCAAATAAGGAATTAACCAAGGACCATCGATCGCCATTGCGACCTTTTCTTGACCAAACATTTCACCTGCTGAATTTGTACCAACATCAGAAGGTTGAGCTGCCGATTTATCTAAACGATATAAATCTACTAGTAATTGTAGCCCTTTTAAACTCTCTGGCTCGGCAAATGTAACATTTCCATTCGCGTCGATTAACTTTCCTCCAAAGGCTTCGATAATAAAAACTTGACGGGCAAGTTCTGGAACTAAAGCAAAACCATATCGATCGATTCTGCCATTCCGATCGCGATCGACTGTTAATTTTTCAGCATATTCTCGCAATTGCTCCCAAGTTTGAGGTGGTTGAGATAGACCTACAGACTCAAAAGCTTTTTTATTATAAAATAGGGTAAGAGTAGAATAATCTTTAGGTAAACCGTAGATTATTTGTTCTTTTTGAAATACCTGAAGAAATTGAGGATAAAAATCTGCTAAATCGAACTTTTCAGAAATATAACTATTTAGCGGCTCTAATACCCCAGGCAGCATAATTTCGGGAGCAGCAAAAGCTTCTAAATAAAATACATCTGCGGCTGTTTCGCCAATCAATCTAGTCTTCATCACATCCATATATTCATCAGCGATCGCATCATATTTCACTTTGATGCGTGGATGTTTGGCTTCAAAATCTCTCAAAACCTTTTGCAGCAGTTGTTTTTCATTGAGATTACTCCAACCGCTAAGAGTGATGGTGACAACTCCAGGTTCTAGCTGTCTAGCCGTCATGCAACCAGTAAAAGCGATCGCTCCAACTACGAATAGAAGCAAAAATAACCAGACTTTTCTAAACACAGTATGGCAAACTGAAGTGATGCTCTAATTTCAATAAATTATCTAAATTTTAGCAACGAAGAGCGTGTTTCGACACTCTACAGAACTCACAGTAGCATAGCCTTCTAGCTTGCAGAAGCCGTGCAACATTACTTCGTCCCCGTGCCACAAAAGAGCGATCGCATAGCGTGGAGTTCGTCAATTACCGTTCAAAACATCTTAACTAGTTTCTAGCAACCTCTCTCTTGATAGAAGCTACACGCTGCCCAGCCCATTTATAAGTATCTTGTAACACTACATAAATAAAGTTGCATTACCTCATGGCTGACCTTTTAGAAACTGCTGCCAACGCGGGAAACTTCACAACTTTGGTAAAGGCTGTTGATGCGCTTGAACTAAAAGAAACTCTTGCGAGTCCTGGCATTTTTACAATTTTTGCCCCAACTGACGAAGCCTTCGCCAAACTGCCAGAGGGAACTTTAGATTCGCTGCTGCAAGATCTGCCTAAACTGAAAAAAATTGTGACTTATCATGTTGCTTTTGGCGACGTGAGATCTGATGATTTGGCACAAATTGACGAAGTAGAGACAGTTGAAGGGTCAGTCTTAGCAATTGAGTCAGCTAACGGTACAGTCAAAGTCAATGATGCCAGCATCCTCAAAACTGATATCGTGACTGATAACGGCACGATTCACGCGATTGATACAGTGTTGATGCCTGCAATTGTGGCTGGACAATGAGGGCTTTTAGCCAAAGATTACATTGGTTGAACGCCAGGAATCCAGTCAGTCCCTGCCAGGGGAAGACGTGCCATAGCAGCAGCTTCGATCGTTAGCGCGACTAGATCTTCCCGTTCTAAGTGATGCACGTTTTGCTTACCGCAAGCACGGGCGATCGTAGTTAATTCCATATTCAGGGTTTGCAGATAGTTTTTGACTCGCCGAGCGCCGACTTCCGGTTCTAAGCGTTTTTCCAGAATTTCGTCTTGGGTTGTCACTCCTACGGGACACTTTCCGGTGTGGCAGTGGTGGCAATAACCTGGTGCTGTGCCGATCGCCGCGTAGTCTTCGATTGCCGAATAATGCGTCCCATTTTGCACGTAAGTTTCGCTATTGCAGCCCAAAGCCATCAAAATTGCTTGACCGATGGAAACAGCATCTGCACCCATCGCGATCGCTTTGGCAACATCGGCTCCCGTGCGAATGCCACCTGAAACAATCAGTTGTACCTCACCTTTCATATTCATGTCTTCTAGGGCATCCACCGCCTGCCGCACTGCTGCCAGCGTAGGAATGCCGACGTGTTCGATAAATACTGTCTGTGTCGCCGCAGTCCCCCCTTGCATCCCATCAACAACTACAACATCCGCTCCAGCATGAACCGCCAGCTTGACATCGTTGAAAGTTCGTGCTGCACCCACTTTGACAAAAATCGGTTTTTCCCAATCGGTCAATTCGCGGAGTTGCTGAATTTTGATCGTTAAATCGTCGGGACCCGTCCAATCGGGGTGACGACAGGCAGAGCGTTGATCGACTCCTTCTGGCAGCGTCCGCATTTGGGCAACTCTAGGATTAATCTTCTGTCCGAGTAACATCCCGCCACCACCTGGTTTTGCCCCTTGACCCACAACAATTTCGATCGCATCGGCTTTACGCACGTCGTCCGGGTTGAAGCCGTAGCGAGAAGGCAAGCATTGGTAAATTAAGGTTTTTGAAGACAGCCGCTCCTCCGGTGTCATGCCACCATCCCCAGTTGTGGTAGAAGTCCCGACTGCGGTTGCCGCACGTCCCAGGGCTTCCTTCACGTTAGCCGACAGCGAACCAAAACTCATCCCCGCGATCGTGATGGGAATCTCCAGTTGAATCGGTTTTGTGGCGTAGCGAGTGCCGAGAATCGTCTTGGTAGTGCATTTTTCCCGATAGCCTTCCAAAGGATAACGGGACATGGACGCGCCCAGAAACACCAAATCGTCAAAATGTGGCAACCGACGTTTTGCGCCCAAACCGCGAATTTCGTAAAGACCGTGTGCCGCTGCGTGTTGAATGTAATTGAGGATACGGCGATCGTAACCCCAAGATTCTTCGCGCGAGATTGATTGAGTCATATAACAGTGAGGAGTGAGTAGGGGAGGGGCGCACAGCTGTGCGCCCGTACAGTAGTGGTAAAAGAAGAAGTCGGAAGACAAGGGAGACAAGGAAAACAAGGCGGACAAGGAAACTTCAGGTGCTTTAGGTGCAGAGGGAGCAATTCTGGTTCCACCAGCCACTAGCCACCAGCCACTGCATCCGCATTCCAGTGATAGAGTTGCTTGGCGGAAGCAACCCGTTTGAAATCTTGGGGATTGTATGAAAAACCCGCTTTTGCCAATAGCTCGGCTACCGTTGCATAATCGGCTTCAGACATGGATTCTATTTGAGCATCAGCACCGAGCGATTTAATCTCGCCTCGCACGTAAATTACAGCTTCGTAAAGTGAATCTCCCAATGCTTCCCCTGCATTCCCACAGACCACAATTCGTCCAGCCTGTGCCATGAATGCGGCAAAGCTGCCGACGCTACCACCGACAACAATATCTGCTCCTTTGAGCGAAATGCCGCAGCGTAAACTGGCATCACCATCAATAATTAATAACCCTCCGTGGGCAGAGGCTCCAGCAGAAACTGAGGCAAAGCCTTTGACATGGACTCGACCGGACATCATATTTTCTGCAACACCCGTTCCCACATTCCCGGCGATCGCCACGTTTGCTAGCTGGTTCATGCTTGCCGCGTAGTAGCCTGCATGACCGAGAATCTCGACATCAACTGGAGCATTCAGTCCAACAGCTATATTATGCGCCCCATCGGGGTTGAGAATATGAATTTTTTTCTCGCCACGAGCTAGGTTGTGATGCAGGTAATGATTAATTTCGCGTAAGGAGGTTTGGGCGAGATCGAAGGTTATACTATCTGTTGTCGTACTGCTTGCCGTCAAACTGTCCATACGTATAACTCCTCTGGTGCGGGTTCGTAGAGATGGGCGTTTTTCACATCTGGTAGGTGAGCTAGAGAGCGAAATTCAGAGGCTATCGCCACATACTCGTCAGTTTCAGCAACCACCGCAGGTTTACAAGCAAAGGCATCTCGTACGAGCGCGAGTTTATCTGCTGTTCCCATCAGAAACGTGTAAAAGCCGTCTAACTCGACAAAGCCTTGTTTGATGGCAGTTTCCAAATCGTCCCCTTCCCGCATCCGCCATTCGAGAAACCGACAAGCTGCTTCCGTGTCGTTGTCAGTTTCAAAATGAATCCCAAGCGGTTCTAGACGACGACGAATCGAATAGGGATTGGAAAGAGAACCGTTATGTACCAAGCAAAAATCTTCTCCCGCCGTAAATGGGTGCGCGCGATCGGGAGTTACTGCCGATTCTGTTGCCATGCGCGTATGGGCGATCGCGTGGGAACCTTTCAGCGCCGAGAAATTATAGCGATCGGCTACCATCGCTGGTTTTCCCGTGTCTTTGTAGAGATCGATCGTCCGACCTGTTGACAGCAGGTGTAGTTGTGGATATTTAGCTTTGAGCCATTGCTTGACAAGATCCGGTTCTCGATCCGAAATTAGCACTGCCCGATTGCCATTGCTTTGAATCTCAGGCACAGTCGCGAAAGCTGCTGGAAACGATCGCCTCAAACTTTCCCAATCGAATTTGTCTTTTGAATAGAGGCTGTATTTGCGCTGCGGCTCTGGCAGGGTAGCAGTAAATACAGCCAGTCCGGCAGAGTCAGGTCCGCGATCGCTCATGCCAATCAGCATGGGAACCATGAGTTCGCCGAGCGATTCTCGCCATTCTGGTTTTTTAATCAGTAGTCCGACAATTCCACACACGATCGCACCTACATCTGTATTATTGGAAGAACTTGAGAGTTACGCACTTGAAGATTCAGAATCTCGATCCCCCCTAACCCCCCTTAAAAAGGGGGGAATAAATGCCCCCTTTTTAAGGGGGTTGGGGGATCTCAATTGCCTCCTGTAAAAAAACTTTTTTAGAAAAACTCCAAATACCGTTCCACTTCCCACTCCGAAACATGACGCATATATTCCACCCATTCCATTCGTTTCAAGTTAATAAATTCGTCTGCTAGCACCCCCAACGCACCTTTGATGACCTCATCCGCTTCCAATGCGGCGATCGCTTCGTGTAAACTCTGGGGTAAAGTGCGGATACCCTTGTCTTTCAGGTCTGCCTCAGATAGCTCGTACAAATTCAAGTTATAGGGTTCGCCAGGATCGATTTCTTTGTCAATACCATCTAATCCAGCAGCGATCGCGGCAGCAGTAGCGAGATAAGGATTGCAGGAGCCATCGGCAAGGCGCAGTTCTAAACGTCCGCTGGGAATCCGTACCATGCTAGAACGATTGTTGTCGCCGTAGGTGATGTAAGCTGGTGCCCAAGTTGCACCGCTGAGCGATCGCCCCACAACGAGCCGCTTATAGGAATTGATTGTTGGGGCGCAGATGGCAGTGAGTGCGCCTGCATGGGCGAGTAAGCCACCTAGAAAATGATACGCCAGTTTCGAGAGTCCTAAATGGCGCGAGTCGCCCTCGTCAGCAAACAGATTCGCGCTGCCATCGCTTAAGGACATATGAATGTGCATTCCCGTCCCCGTGCGGTTGGCAAACGGTTTCGGCATGAACGAGCAAATTAGTCCCAGTTCTTTAGCAATTTCTGACGCTGCCATTTTGAAAAAGATGTAGCGATCGGCGGTCGTAAGGCAGTCGGTGTAAGTGTAGTTGATCTCAAACTGCCCGTTAGCATCTTCGTGGTCAATTTGATAGATGTCAAAGCCAGCCGCTTGCAGGTGGGTGACGAGTTTTTCCAGAAAAACCGCACTGCGCGACAAGCCGCGAAAGTCATAGCAGGGTTTCTCTAAGGTATCGGTAGCATCAAACGGGTGAATCTGTCCTCGTTCGTCTTTACGGAGTAAAGCAAATTCTGGCTCAACTCCGGTATTGAGCGTCCAGCCTCGCTGCTGCAACCGCTCGAACTGCTGCATCAAGATATAACGAGCGTCGTAGGGGTAAGGTTCACCTTTAACATGACCGACACAGGCAATTCGGGCAAATCCTGGCATCCAGGGGACGAGCGATAGGGTTGAGAGATCTCCAACTGCCATGTAATCTGGACTGTGCGGCTCCATACCCAATCCCCACACTGCAAATCCAGCGAATCCGGCTCCTGGATGCAAAATATCTTCAAAATGAGTCACGGGTACGGCTTTCGTTTTGGCAACCCCGTGAATATCGACAAATTGCGCCAGAACGAACTTGACTTGATGCGATTCGAGAAATGTTTTGGCTTCTGCTAGATTCATCCGCTTGGCTCCAGGTTGACTCAATCTGTTCAAATTCCACGAATACAGTAGCTTTGTCATAAAAATGATTCTGTGCCGATCGCGCCACCTCCCAACTCTGTAGCAATCTGAATCAGGGTTTGCCAGAAATACGTGCCAAACGTGCGATCGCACCAAATCCGATAGTAATCGCCGTCACTTGGAATCACTGTCACTGCTACCCCAATCGCATTTGTCAAAACGACTGGACGATCGCTAAGCGATAATGCCTGAAAATTAAAACTACAGGTTTGGCGTAAAAGATCGTTGACGCGATCGCCTACTAACCCCAGTGCCAGATCTTGCCGTAAAACTGGGTAAACTTTTGCAGGAGGAGACTTACAGGTAGTTGCTAACTGGGGAGAGATCGCGCTGTTGAGGCTATCTTCGATCAGAAATTCTGTCAGTCCCAACCGAGCAACGATCCCTCCTGCGGGTAAGGAATGCCAAGTATTCGGGCGATCGGGAATTGGCAGTCCGCGATCGGCTAACCACTCGGCTGCATTTGCTCCTTTCACGCCAAAGCGGGTCAGAAAAGACAAATCGGCAATTCCCAACACAGAGGCAGACTGGCGATCGCCTGGTAGCGTGACTAAGGAGGGCATACCGTTGATGTCGCGCCACGCACCGTTAAGCGACTGGAGTGAATCGTGAATTGGACTCAGACGTAAAGGAGTCTTCATACGATCGCCTCCTGGGGTTGTGCTGTTTCTTGCTGGCGTTGGTTTTCAGGGTCGTAGAATGGTGTCGGACTGACTGTTGCCGTGACGATCGCACCATCGGATAGACGAATTGAAATGCGATCGCCGATCGCTGCTAGTTCTGGTTTAACGTAGGCGAGTCCAATATACCGCTTTAAAACGGGACTAAAAGCAATACTCGTAACGCGACCTGCAATTTCACCGCGATCGATAATCAAATGACACTCTTGCGGTGCTGTACCCTGAAAGTTGGGGTCGAGCGTAAAACCAACTAACTTTTGGGCGATCGCTTGCTTGGCAATGGCTTGCAGGCTGCGCTGACCGATAAAAAACGGCTTATCCAATTTAACCGCCCACCCTAGATTAGCCTCCCTCGGAGTTGTCAAAGCATCGGTATCTTGACCGACAATCAAATGTCCTTTTTCCAACCGCAAAAGCCGCTGTGCTTCCACGCCAAAGGGTGCAATACCGTAAGTCTTACCTGCGGCGAACAGAGCATCCCAAATAGCCGCAGCCGACTCAGCCGCAACGTGAATTTCGTAACCCCACTCGCCCACAAAACCAACTCGGATTAAAATTGCTTCAATTCCAGCCACCAATGCTTCTCGTACTGCTAGATAGGGAAAAGCAGCACTGGAAAGATCGCAATCCGTTAGCTGCGCCAAGACATCGCGGGCATAAATTCCAGCAAGATTAATTGCCGATCGCGCCCCAGTTAAATTGACCAAGCCGCAATCTAAGCCCCACATTGTATTCAGCCGCGATAGTTCTCGGTAAATCGTCGCTGCACCGGAAGTCGTCGTCGTGAAATAAAAATGCTCGGTTCCCAGTCGCGCCATGACACCATCGTCAATAATTACGCCTGTCTCGTCTAGCATCAGTGCATAGCGCGACATCCCCAGTTTCAATTTGCCGTAGCGTCCGGTGTAAACTCGCTCTAAAAACTCGGCAGCATCCGCCCCGCGCAATTCTAATTTTCCTAACGTCCCAACATCGATCGCCCCTACGCGAGTCCGCACGGCTATGACTTCAGCCCGAATGCAATCTTCGCGGCTCTTTCCAGGTCGGGTGTAATATTCGGGTCGTCGCCAAGCTCCTGCCAGCATGAACTCAGCGCCCAAGGCAGCATGACGACTGTGTAAAGGAGTGTAACGCTCTGGAGTAAAGCCCCGTCCGGCTAAGTGCGATAAGGGAACCGGATGAAAGAACGGTCGAGCCGTGGTCGTACCGACTTCAGCAGGAGATTTACCTGTAATGCGTGCCAAAATGCGCAATGCATTCATATTGGAATGCTTACCCTGACTCGGTCCCATGCCTACAGTGGTAAATCTTTTGAGCAATTCAATATTGTCAAATCCTTCCTGAATGGCGTTGGGAAAATCCTTGAATTGAAGATCTTCATCAAAATCGACAAAGTTCTTACCTGCTGGATGTTCCACGATCGCCCACGGATGCGAGGGGGATTCTGAGCTGGGTGTAACAGCACAATCGACGGGTTTTGTCAATCCTAGAAAAGCAGCCGCCTCTAATCCAGCCCGACGACCATCGAGTAACTTACGATCGAACTCGTACACGCCATTCACCCGTCCGCAGGCAAACACACCCGCAGGTAAGCGATCGGGAACGAACTGCTGCAAGCTGTCATCGAAGCGCATTTTCGTTCCAGCTTGGTAGAGTAAATTTGCTGCACCTGCCCAGCCGACACTCATCATAATCCCATCGCAGGCGATCGCTTGTTTGAATTCTGTCTGCGGTTTGCCGTTGGCATCAAGCGGACAAATGACTGCACCCGAAACGCCATCGCTGGCTGGATTCGTTTTAGCTGCATAAATGCAATGACTGGTAAAAATGGGAATACCGAGCGCTTGTAAAGCTTGAGTTGTTGGGTTAGTCGTGTAAGTCGGACGTAAATCCGCGATCGCCTTCACCTCAATGCCATGCTTGGCTAAATCTAAAGCAGCCTGATAACCATCACTATTTGCCGTCAATACCACCGCTCGTTGCATCGGTTTGACGGCATAGCGATAAATTAATCGTTGTGCGGCAGAAGCTAACATCACTCCTGGTGAATCGTTATTGCGAAACACGGCAGGCTGTTCGTATGCCCCATTTGCCATAATGACCGTCTTTGCTCGCATTTTAGTCAGACGTTCTCGATCGACCAGTGGAATCCAGTTATCGGCATAATAGGCAGCGGCTACCGTTTCGGTGTAGAGACGGATGCGATCGCAGTTTTTAACTGCTTCTACGAGTTCGTTCGTCTGCATCATCCATGCACCAGAACCGCCTGCCCGTGCATTTTCATCTACGATCGCCACATTTGCCCCCGCATCGGCTGCGGCTAACGCTGCTGACAATCCCGCCACGCCTGCGCCAATGACTAGCACGTCGCAGAAGTCATACTGCTTTGCCGTGCGAATGTGGGGTGTGGCAACATCGACTTTGCCTAATCCGCTCAAATTGCGGATCGTGCGTTCCCAGAAGGGGAACAGCCGTTTGTGATGAAAGGCTTTGTAATAAAACCCGACTGGGAGCAGAGGGGAGAAAAAATCTAAAATGCTGTGGCAATCGCCCATCACCCCACCATTTGTATTCACCGCATAGAGCGACATTCCCGCTTCTAATGGCGTAATATCGGCTCTCACGTTGAGCTGCTGACCATTTTGCATCAGAGCATTAATATCGTGACTTGCCAGACTCAAAATTCCGCGCGGACGATGGTATTTGAAACTGCGTCCCAACACTCGTTGTCCGGCAGCCCATAACGCACTCGCGATCGTGTCTCCGGCATAACCCCAAAAGCGATTTCCTTCAAAGGTAAAGTCAATTCGCTGACTGCGATCGATCCATTCACCGGAGATGGGTGGTAGGCGATTGCTCATAGGGCAATAGGTTGGGTTAAAAGCGATCGATCCTCGAAGATCCCCCCTAGCCCCCCTTCAAAAGGGGGGAACAATGCTTTCATTTTTAAAAGTTCCTTTAAAAGACTGAGCCAAACGCTCCACCAACATTGAAAAGAGGGGAACAATGCCCCCCTTTTCAAGGGGGGTTGGGGGGATCGAGTCTTATCTAAACTAGATTGGCTCATCCAACTCCCTCCTTGTCGTACAAATAAGTCCGCAAGACCTCATCGGTCAGCGTATTGCGTTCTGCAATAAACCAGGTATGACTTGGCGTATGACACCACCACTCCTGTTGAATTCCCGGTACGCTAGTGCGATTAAATACGTACTCTGCCCAAGTTTGGTCATCAACTGTTCGCGGATCGGGCATAGAGCGGACTTCCCCGCCACAGATAAACTCAGAAATAGGTCTTGCTCCGTTAATCGGACAGGTCATCATTTTCATCGTTAATGCCCCACTGATGCTGCACCCTTTTCACCCACCAACGCATAATTTTTGAATCGATCGAGCGAGAATTTGGCAATTAATTCGTGACTGCGATCGCTTGCCACGGTGTACGCCATCGTTTTGCCACACACCGGAGTTGCCTTAAAGCCCCAAGTCCCCCACCCAGCATCGAGATAAAACCCCGCGATCGCAGTTTTCCCCATAATTGGTGCAAAATCAGGAGTCATATCTGCCATACCTGCCCATTGCCGCACGATCTTAACGTGAGAGAGGAACGGAAACAGTTCGAGCATATGCGCTGCTAGCCCTTCCGCAAAATCTAGGGTCGATCGCGTGGAATGTAATTCATACGGATCGAGAGAGGCTCCCATGACTAACTCACCGCGTGCGGTTTGACTGACATAGACATGCAGGCTACCCGAAACAATTATTGGGTCGAGCCAGGGTTTCATTGGTTCGCTGACCATTGCTTGGAGTGGATGCACGTACAAGGGCGATCGCAGTCCTACCATTTGCAACAGGCGCGGTGTAAATCCAGCAACCGCACACAGTACCCGTGGTGTAGAAATCGTCCCTTTGGTGGTCTGTACTCCCGTCACTTTGCCCGATTCAACACTTATTCCCAAGACTTCGGTTTGCTGGTGGATCTCGACCCCCCGCCGATCTGCGCCGCGACCGTAACCCCACGCCACAGCATCGTGACGGGCAATACTCCCAGGTGCGTGATATAGTGCGCCCATTACAGGAGCCTTACCACCACACGTCAAATCCATGTGTGGGCAAGCTTTTTTAATTTGATTCGGCTCGACTAATTCGCTCTCAATGCCGAAATGCTTATTCACCTCAGCCCGCCAGCGCATCGTTCGGATTGCAGAGTCAGTATGAGCTAGCGTGAAATGTCCCCGCGTGGAATAAAACAAATTTAAATCGAAATCCTGCGCTAAATCTTGCCAGAGTCGCACCGATTCATCGTAAAACTTTACGCCCTCTGGGGTGAGATAGTTGGAGCGAATAATCGTCGTGTTGCGTCCCGTATTCCCGCCGCCAAGATAACCTTTTTCAAGAACGGCTATATCGGTCATGCCGTAATCTCGCGCCAGATAATAAGCAGCTGCCAGCCCGTGTCCGCCTGCACCAATGATGACAGCATCGTAATTTGATTTGAGGCGATCGCGATGGCGGAACATCGCCGGTTCTGGATGCTGCTTCGCCAACGCAAATTTCAGCAGATTTAAAGGCATCGTAAGTTTCCTGTCAGGAACCTTTGCTGAATATCATGCATCAAAGATTTCTGGGTGTCAACAAAGTTTCCTGCTATGATTCAAGACGATGCAGGGTGAAATGGTAGCCAGCGCTGTTTCTCCATACTGCTCCCATACTGTGAGGTAAGCGCATGACAGATGCCACAGCAAACGGGCTGGAGCGTTCCGAAGTCCCAGCCGTCGATCCGCTCGAACGCTACATTGGCAGTACGATTCGCGAAATGCGCCAAAAACTCGGACTCACTATTGCCGAAATTTCGGAACAGACAGGAATTTCGCGGGGGATGTTGTCCAAGATTGAAAACGCTCAAACTGCTACGAGTTTGGAAACATTGACGAAAATTGCTCGTGCTTTAGGTATTTCCCTGTCAGCCTTCTTTCGCAATTACGACGTACCCACGGGCAGCGCCCAGCTGGTGAAAAACGGTGAAGGGATGGAAGTCGTGCGTCGCGGCACGAAGCGAGGACATACCTATCAATTGCTGGCATACGATCGCGGTTCGACAAAACTATTCGAGCCTTTTCTGATCGCTATGGATGACGCTTCGGAAGTGTTTCCCACCTTTGAGCATCCTGGGGTTGAATTCATTTATATGCTAGAAGGCAAGCTGGAATACCGTCACGGACAATCAACTTATTTGTTAGAACCTGGTGACGCATTAACTTTTCGCGGTGATATTCCTCACGGTCCTGAAAAACTGATCGAGCTACCGATTCGCTTTCTTGCCATCATTCACTATGCCACGCCTGAAAGCTAATGGCGATCGCCAAACAGGGAGTAGGGAGTAGGGAGCAGGGAGCAGTAATTTACAGACAAAAACTCGACCTCATACAACGAGTGTAAAAAAATAGGTGGGCATTTACCCACCTAAAAACTAATTAGATTGTGTCGTTAAGATCTCCACGGGCAAACGCTTAAAAGCAAGGCGTTCGTTTTCCACATCGACAAAGATCGTGTCGCCGTCGTTGAATTCATTCCGCAGAATTGACTTAGCAATTTGCGTTTCCAATTCGCGCTGAATTGCTCGTTTTAACGGACGCGCACCAAACACGGGATCGTAACCTACCTCTGCCAAGAAATCTAAAGCAGCATCGGAAAGCCGCAACGACATCTTGCGATCGCCCAGTCTTTGCTCCAATCGCTGAATTTGTAACTTGACAATCTGCCGCAATTCCTGTAGCTGTAGGGCGTGGAAAATAATAATCTCGTCAATTCGGTTGAGGAATTCTGGACGGAAACTATTGCGCATCGCTTCCATCACTCGACTGCGCATTTCTTCATAGCGCGAGTCATCTCCGGCAATATCTAAAATGTATTGCGAACCGATGTTGCTGGTCATAATCACAATGGTATTCTTGAAATCCACCGTATGACCTTGAGCATCTGTCACCCTACCGTCATCTAAAATTTGCAGCATGACGTTGAAGACATCTGGGTGTGCTTTTTCGATTTCGTCAAATAGCACTACAGAATACGGACGACGGCGAATCGCTTCAGTCAGTTGTCCCCCTTCGTCATAACCTACGTAACCAGGAGGCGCACCAATCAAACGTGATACGGCGTGTTTCTCCATGTACTCCGACATATCGATCCGTACCAACGCCTCTTCGGTGTCGAATAGGTATGCGGCTAAAGCCTTGGCGAGTTCAGTCTTGCCTACGCCCGTGGGACCGAGGAAAATAAAACTAGCAATCGGACGATTCGGATCGGCTAAACCAGCACGCGATCGCTGAATCGCATCAGCTACAGCTGTCACTGCTTCATTTTGCCCGATGACGCGATCGTGCAATTCGTCTTCTAAGTTGAGTAGTTTCTCTTTCTCAGTTTCAACTAACTTACTGATCGGAATACCCGTCCACTTAGAAATAACTTCGGCAATATCGGCTTCGGTAACTTCCTCCCGTAGCAGCGATTTACCTGTTGTTTGCGTTTGGGTTAACTGACTTTCAGCGGCTTGCAATTGTCGATGCAAATCGGTCAATTTGCCGTATTTTAATTCTGCCGCTTTATTGAGATCGTAATCTCTTTCTGCTTGCTGAATTTCGACGTTGACGCGATCGATCTCTTCTTTGACAGACTGGATTTTATCGATCACATCCTTTTCAGACTGCCATTGAGCGTTAAGCGCCGCTTGTTCTTCCTTGAGATCGGCAACTTCTTTTTCTAGCCGTCCCAATCTTTCTCGCGAAGCCGGATCGCTTTCTTTTTCTAAAGATAAGCGTTCCATTTCTAATTGCAAAATCTTGCGATCGATCTCGTCTAATTCTTCCGGCTTCGAGGTAATTTCCATCTTCAACCGCGCCGCCGCCTCGTCTACCAAGTCGATCGCTTTATCGGGTAAAAAGCGATCGCTAATATACCGATTTGACAAAGTAGCCGCTGCAACCACAGCAGAATCGGAAATTCTCACCCCGTGGTGGACTTCATACCGTTCTTTCAAACCGCGCAGAATTGAAATTGTATCTTCTACGCTGGGTTGATCGACATAAACTTGTTGGAATCGCCGTTCCAACGCCGCATCTTTCTCAATATATTTGCGGTATTCATCCAAAGTCGTCGCCCCAATACAACGCAGTTCGCCCCGCGCTAGCATTGGTTTGAGCAAGTTTCCCGCATCCATCGCCCCTTGGGTAGCACCCGCACCGACAACAGTATGGATTTCGTCGATAAATAGGACGATATTACCTCTAGACTCGGTAACTTCTTTCAATACCGCTTTCAAGCGTTCTTCAAATTCACCCCGAAACTTTGCCCCGGCAATTAATGCTCCCATATCTAAGGCGATTAACTTGCGGTCTTTGAGCGACTGGGGTACGTCACCAGCGACAATCCGCTGCGCTAGTCCTTCGGCGATCGCAGTTTTACCCACACCAGGTTCGCCAATCAGTACGGGGTTGTTTTTGGTACGGCGAGACAAAATCTGAATCGTGCGGCGAATTTCATCATCTCGTCCGATGACGGGATCGAGCTTACCTTGACGAGCCGCTTCCGTTAAGTCGCGTCCGTACTTTTCGAGTGCTTCGTATTTGCCTTCTGGGTTTTGGTCGGTCACTTTCTGATTTCCACGCACTTGTTTTATCGTATTTTTTAGTTTGTTTTCGTCTAACCCAAACTCTTGAAATAAACTCCTACCGAAGCGATCGTCCTTAGCGTAGGCTAACAACAAATGCTCGATCGAAATGTATTCGTCAGCAAATTCCTGACGGTAAGCATCGGCTCTATCTAATAGGGTATCGAGGCTGCGTCCCAGATAGACAGAGCTAACGCTACCAGAAAGTTTAGGCTGACGTTGAATAAATTGCTCGGTGCGTTGGCGCAGCCTCTCTGAAAGAGACTCGCGTAACTTCGTGACATTAACGCCAACTTTATTGAAAATACTAGTTGCCAGCCCTTCTTGTTCCAGCAGCGCCTTCATTAAGTGTTCGCTTTCAATTTGCTGCTGGGGAACGGCTTTAGCAATATCTGGGGTATGGGCGATCGCTTCCCAGGCTTTTTCGGTAAATTGATTGGGATTAGTGGGTTGCATCCGTTACTCTCCCCTCCTCTTGAAATCTACTAACCATCAGAGCTATTCCTAGCTCCTGCCTCCCTATACGGTCATTGTAGAAATACTGACATGGGATGCAAGATCGGTGTTTACGCAATCCATACGGGGTATTTCCGAATGGTTAGTGACTTAATGCAAAAAATACCTTACACCTGTCAACACCATCACAATTCCCAATTCATTTGCTGCCTTAACTGAATCTGCGTCCCTAAGACTTCCACCTGGTTGAACGATCGCAGTTATGCCAGCAGCGGCGGCTGTCTTGACTGAATCATCAAAAGGAAAAAACCCATCGCTAGCCAGTACTGCACCTTGAGCTTTTTCTCCAGCTTGTTCTAAGGCAATTTGTACCGAACCGACACGATTCATCTGTCCCGCACCTACACCAATGGTAGCGCGATCGCGGGTCACGACAATGGCATTTGATTTGACGTGCTTGCACACCTTCCAAGCAAATAGTAATTCTTCTAACTGGGCTGGAGTTGGTTGTTTTTCTGTCACCATTTGCCACTGCTTAGGATCGGCAACCATATCGTCAGATGCTTGTACTAAGAAACCACCAGCAATAACTTTTACTGTTTCCTTTGCACCCGTGCCTAATTCTGGTAACAGCAAAACCCTAACTTTAGATTTACTCGCCAGAATTTCCCGTGCTTCTGGTTCGCATTCTGGAGCAACAACGCATTCTAAAAATGTTTTTGTTAAAGCTGTAGCCGTAGCTGCATCAATCGCCCGATTTAAAGCAACAATTCCCCCAAAAGCTGAAACTGAATCAGCATTAAAAGCCTTTTCATAAGCTTCGGAAATTGTATTTCCCAATGCCGTACCGCAAGGATTTGTATGTTTAATAATTGTCGCTGCGGGGATATCGGTAAATTCCGCAATGATTCGCCTTGCAGCTTCAAGATCGACTAAATTGTTATAACTTAATTCCTTACCTTGAAGTTTAGTCGCTGCCGCCCAACCCGTTGCTGTCGTTCCCGTCTGATACCAAGCCGCAGGCTGATGCGGATTCTCCCCATAGCGCAAAGCTTGAACTTGTTCTCCTATCAGTGTAAATCTTTTAGGTAGTTCTTCCTGACTCCCGTACGGGCGGGTTTCTAAACCCGCCCCTACCGACTCCTGACTCCCTAAAAAAGAAGCGATCGCGCGATCGTAATTCGATGTATGCCAAAAAGCTTTTTGGGCGCAGGCGGCGCGGAATTCAAATGAGATTTCCCCCTGTTGGCGTAATTCCTGCAAATATGTTGCATACATTGCTGGCTCGCACAATACGGTTAAATGAGCAAAATTCTTAGCCGCTGCCCGAATCATCGCGGGACCACCAATATCGATTTGTTCTACTGCTTCTGCTAAACTCACGTCAGGCTTGGCGATCGTTTGCTCGAAGGGATAGAGATTGACTGCCACCAGATCGAAAGGGCGGATATTGTTAGCCTCTAGATCTGTCACGTCCTGCGGGACATCCCGCCGTGCTAAAATGCCACCATGAATCCGAGGGTGAAGAGTTTTGACGCGCCCACCGAGAATTTCCGGCGAACCAGTGTAATCTGCAACTTTAGTCACTGGTACTCCTGCTGCTTTAATGGCTTGAGCCGTTCCGCCGCTGCTCACAATTTCAAAACCAAATTCTTCTACCAAACTACGGGCAAAATCGATCAGCCCTGTTTTATCAGATACACTCAGCAGCGCCAAACGTGCCATAGTTCCCAGTCCCCTGCAATTCAAATCAGACAAAGAACTATTGTACGTTGTTAGTTATTCAGTTATCAGTTATCAGTTGTCAGTTATCAGTTATCAGTTAATTCCGACTTACGACTTACGACTTACGACTTCCCAATTCATGGTATTAGACATTATGGAGATGTTAAATGGAGGATTAGAGTAAATGGGACTCTTCGATCAAATCGTCAGTGCAGTCGGTAACTCTAACCAAGCTGGTAGCGCAGGTCAAATTGGTGCCATTGTCAACACGATCCAACAGCTCAGCAACAATACTGGTGCAGACCCTTCTACCCTACAATCAGTATTGTCATTAGTGGGCGGTCAGGTGCGCTCGTCTTTACAACAACAACGTGCTGTTAATGGCGAAGCACAAGCACGGGCGATCGTCAACCAATATAGCGGTACGGAACCCAGCCCTCAAGCTGTTAATACTCTGTTTTCTTCTAACCAACAGCAACAACTGATCCAACAAATTGCCCAGATGACAGGAATGAATTTGGGTTCGATCCAGCAGATGCTACCCGTACTCGTGCCAATAGTATTAAATTTGCTGCAATCTGGGAATCAGACTCAAAACCCCCAAGGCGGCGCTAATCCCGTCCTCAACGCTTTTCTAGATGCCGATCGCGATGGGGATGTGGATATAGCCGATGCAATGCAAATGGCAAGCCGCTATTTAAGCCGATGAAATAAATTGTAAATTATGTCGTGCAAACCACGACATAATTTACTTTTACCCTTGACTTCCGAATGAAAATCATCTTCTTCGGTACTCCCGAATTTGCCGTTCCAACTCTAGAAAAGCTACTCAATCATCCAGAATTTGACGTGGTGGCGGTTGTCACTCAACCAGATAAACGTAGAGGGCGAGGCAATGAATTAACACCCTCACCAGTAAAAAGTGTGGCGACAGCACGACAAATACCGGTGTGGCAACCTTCAAGGGTGAAAAAGGATGCTGAAACTCTGAATTTACTAGAACAGTCTGGGGCAGATTTTTTTGTGGTTGCTGCCTACGGACAAATTCTTTCGCAGCAGATTCTCGATCTGCCACGCTTGGGTTGTATTAACGTGCATGGCTCGATTTTACCCAAATATCGCGGTGCTGCACCCATACAGTGGTGTTTGTATAACGGCGAGACGGAAACCGGAATTACGACAATGTTAATGGATGCGGGGATGGATACGGGGGCAATGCTACTGAAAGCATATACGCCGATTCATATCCTAGATAATGCCTACGAGTTAGCAGTCAGACTATCAACGTTGGGGGCAGATTTATTGATAGAAACGCTGTTGCAATTAGCAAGTCAGGAAATTGAACCCATTCCTCAAGATAATGACGAAGCAACCTACGCACCTTTGATTAAGAAAGAGAACTATGCCCTCGATTGGTCAAAAACTGCGATCGCCTTACACAATCAAATTAGGGGCTTCTATCCCAATTGCACGGCTACCTTTCGCGATCGCGCTCTCAAAATACTTGCTACTGTACCTCTCGATGCTGCCTATACGTCGCAGCTCTCACCAGACTTGCAGCAGTTAACACATAAATTTTCTAATTTGTCAAGCGATCGCAGTCCTGGGGAAATCGTCCAGATTGTTAAGGGCATAGGAGCTATCATTCAAACTGGTGCGGGTTTATTATTGTTACGAGAAGTCCAGCCAGCCGGAAAACGCCCTCAGTCAGGCTGGGATTTTGTCAACGGCAATCGCTTAACTGTGGGTGAGGTATTCTTGTAGAGGTGCAAGATTTTGCTTTTCTACATATGGGTTTCATAATAGCGACAGCGATCGCAAGGTCCCTCTGGATTTACCGCACAACGGATTAACTCGGAATGGGCGTTGAAGCGACAGCTAGCATCGCCAATCACCCAGCGTCCCTCTACAAAACTTTTCTCTGCTGGTCGCGCCGCTGACTGTACGTAAAGCGCAATCTTATTTAAACGATAACGCCCCGCTTTCAATTGATAGCGGTGGCGGCGTTCTAAAACAGCGTAGGTTTTTCCTTCTAAATCTAAATAGTTCCCTGGTTGGGGAGTCCAATCAAGCATAACTTTGCCGAGGGACTGACGCGGATGCGTCAGAATAACCTCGGTTAGTAAATCTGGTTCCATAACTCACATTCAGGTGTAATGCCGACTACTTTTTGGATGGTATCGCACAATTACCTTTGTCTGAGCAGTTTGAGACGATGTTTTAGGATTGGTAAACTAGAAACATCATGCTTAACGCCTCGATCGCAATCCTCAGTCGCCACGCATTGAACTTACACGATCGGCGCGATCGCACCACTTTCCACGATCGGTTCCAGAAATTTTGACTTTTGCCTTTTAACTTTTGACTTACGTTAGTACGCACCTTTGTGACTTAGCACTACCGCGATCGTTTTGAGTAGGATTTGGATATCTAACCACAGCGACCAGTTTTCCATATACTTGATATCTAGACTGACGACCTTATCGATTTCATAATCATCACTATTAGACCGACTAACTTGCCATAAACCAGTCATACCAGGTAAAACTTGGTAGCGGATAAAATGGCGATCGGCAAATTTCTCTACATCTGAATTTGGGACTGGTCGCGGTCCAACTAGGCTCATCTCACCGCGCACGACATTGAATAGTTGTGGTAGCTCGTCTAAGCTGTAGCGCCTCAAAAATTTGCCTATACGAGTAATCCGCGGATCGTTTTCTATTTGAAACAAAGCACCATCTTTCCACTGATGACTGAACTCTATACTCTTTTGCGATCGCTCGGCATCAGTTTTCATTGTTCTGAATTTCCAAATTTGGAAAGTTTTGCCATGCAATCCCATACGATTCTGTTTATAAAAAATAGAGCCAGATGAATCTATGGCAATTAGCAACGATATCAATAAATAAACTGGGATTAAGATTAAAATAAGTGCGGTAGCGAAAATAAAGTCAAAGCATCTTTTAATTAAAAAATCGCTACCCGTCGTTAAGTAAGAACTGAGTTCAAAAGTAGGGATTTTACCCAAAAATCTCAACTTAATGTTTTGCTCGACAACTTGTAATCTTGTAGGCAGAATATATACATTAATTCCTGCATTTTTCAGTTTAAGATAGAAAAGAGGTTGAGAATTTATAGATTTCCAAGAGTAGATAAAAACGTCAGATACTTTTAACCTGTAAAGATCTTTTAGTACTATCTCTTGTTCATTTATATTATTAATATCTGCCCAGCCGGCAAAATAATATCTTCGTTCGCTTTCTAATAACTTGATAGCTGAAGTTTTATCTTCGAGCTTAGAGATTAAATATATAGGGTAACGAAGAAAACCTTGTTGACGTAAGTTTTCAATGGTGATATCTATACTATATCTGAAGCTACAGACCAAAGCAACACTTAAAACTCCAGAAAGGATAAAAGATTGGCGGGAAATAGGAGTTGAGCTTTGAAAAAAGAAGATGGTAAATAATAGTAGTAAATGGGCAAGTGTCAGAGTTTTAGCAATATTAATATAATCTCGGCGCTTGTCCCCTGCTTGATATAGCTCTTTTGAAGCTAATAAACTAATTTGAAATGCAATAATTGTGGCGATCGCGAGTAACCCATTTTGATTGCCATTAAGTAAATAAAAAGGATTGTCAAAACTCGCTGTCACTTGCCAGGATATCATTAAAGCACCAATATCGAACAGCAATAATGTAATCAGTCTTCTCCAGCGTTGACCTATTCTCTTTCCGAGTTGGCTAAATAGTGGAGCGCGTAAATCCCGGTCGTACTGATTGTGTAAAACAGTAGTAGATGTCATAATCTATAAATACTGAGCTAAAATTGGTGAATTCGATCTAAGAATAAAAATTGCTGTGTTCAATATCAGATACTCTGATTAGTTCAAATGATGAAAGAAAATTTGTATAACTATTAATTAAATCAAATCACTTGATTGGCATTGAATTTAAGCTTTCATCTCAATCGAAATCGATTATCTTTAATATATACATGAACTATAAAATAATAGTAGAGCTACTTAGTTATTTTTTAGTGCAGCAAATATACGGAAAATTTTTACTTTTAGATAAACGATTTATCAATAAATTCGGTGAATTCAAGTATGTAGAATGAGAAGATATGCATTAGAGGTGCGCAGCAATTCACGCACCCCTATTTTGCAGTCAAGCTTAACGTTAGGCTAGCCAGAACTCACTTAGGCAATGATAAAATCGTTGGCACTGAGAGTAGGTTTACCAGAGAGCTGAGCGACGGCTGACTCTCCTCCTAATACGCCTAGATCTGGGTTGTAGAACAAATTTCCAGTTTCTAAGCTGTATACGATTTTTGAAGTACTACTTTTAGCAGCAGCATCCGTACTAACTGATGCAAACTCTCCAGCAGAACTGAATCCATTACCAACATTGCTGGTAAGTCCGAAGGTTATTTTGCCGAGGACAATTTTGTCTAATTCGCTGGTCTTGAAATCGCTAATAATATCGACACCGATATCAAATGTAGAGAAGGCAGCACCAGTATTGTAATCGAAGCGATCGGCTCCAAGTCCACCCACCAAAGTATCGTTGGCTCCTTGACCTACGAGGGTGTCATTGCCTGCACCGCCAAGCAGCGTGTCATTTCCCGTATCACCTGCAAGCCTATTAGCACCACTATTACCAGAAATGAGGTTATCAATATCGTTTCCAGTACCGTTAGTGTCTGCACTTCCAGTTAAAGTCAAGTTTTCTACATTAGTCGTGAGAGTGTAGTTGATGGAAGAAAATACGAGATCGACACCCGCATTGGAATTTTCTTCTACTACATCTCCAGCATTATCAACTACATAAGATTCGTCACCGTCGCCTCCTTTCATGATGTCGCTGCCTAGCCCACCATCTAGGTAATCGTTGCCTGCCAGACCTTCAAGGGTGTTATTGCTAGTATTACCAATTAAAACGTTATTACCAGTATTACCAATACCATTGAGAGCATCAAAGCCAGTGAGAACAAGTTTCTCTACGTTATCTGTTAACGTGTAACTGACTGAGGTATGAACAGTATCAAAACCTGTATCAGTTCCTGCTGACTCAACAACGATATCGCCAGTACTGTCAACGTAGTACACATCATTACCTAGCCTACCAGACATGGTGTCGTTGCCTGCACCACCATTAATGATGTTGGCATATTGAGTAGTCTGACTACTATCAACTGAAATGTTGTTATCTAAATCATTACCAGTACCACTAATGTTGCCTTGGTATAGCACTAAGTTTTCAACGTTATCGCTGATAGTATAGGAAGTTGCTGCGGAGTTGACAGTATCAAACCCCTCATTAGCAGCTTCTACAATTATGTCTTCCGGTAGACCAACTAAATAAGTATCGTCTCCCAGTCCTCCATACAAGGTGTCGATATCACCCGTACTGCCATCAAGAGTATCGTTACCAAGCCCACCAATAATCAGGTCTTTGCCACCACCACCATCGAGGTAGTCGTTGCCTTCTTTACCGTCAAGGGTATTGGCTATGTTGTTACCAACAACTGAGTTATTCAAGCTATTGCCGGTACCGTTGCTAGCTAAATCGGTTAAGGTGAGATTCTCAACATTAGTTCCCAGAGAATAAGTGATGGAAGACTTAACGGTGTCATTGCCACCAGTATCGCCTCCAGAACTCCAGGTTTCTACAACTTGATCTCTGAAATTATCAACAATATATGTATCGTTGCCAACTCCGCCTTTGAGATAATCTTTGCCAGCACCACCATCTAGCAAATCATTTCCATTTCCAGAATCATCGAGAAGCCAGTCATCTCCATCTCCTCCATAAAGAGAATCATCACCACCGTTTCCTCTAAGAGTGTTGATGCCAATATTGCCAGTTATCTTGTTATTGAGATTATTACCAGTGCCAGCACCATGAATTCCGGTCAAAGTCAAATCTTCAACGTTGTTCGTCAAAGTATAAGAAACTGACGCTTGTACGAGGTCAATCTCATTCGCCAACGTGGAGCTTTCCGTAACGACATCTCCAGTGTTGTCCACAATATATGTATCGTTGTTTGTTCCACCAGAGAGGTTATCAGCTCCAACTCCACCATCAAGAGTATCGTTACCGCTATCACCACTGAGAGTGTTATTGAGATTATTGCCGATAAGGATGTTATTGATGGTATTACCAACCCCAGTGGTAGCACTTCCAGTCAGAGTTAAATTTTCAACGTTGCTATCTAGCGATCGCTCATAATTTATTGATGACAGAATCGTGTCAACGCCTTGACCGCCGTATTCAGTCACTCTATCAGCAACGTTGTCAACAATATAAATGTCGTTGCCAGTTCCTCCAGCTAGCGTATCATTACCAAGTCCACCATCAAGGAGGTTGTCACTACTATTGCCAGTTATAGTATTAGCAACGCTGTTACCTATCCCTTCAATCTTGCCAGTTCCCGTCAAGACTAATGTCTCAAATCTGTCTTTCAGGGTATAGCTGAAATCAGTTTCAATGGTGTCTCTGCCGCCGGTGTCATTACCACTACTGTCAGATTCAATCGGATTATCGCTTGGGTTATCGAGAACGTATCTATCATCTCCAACACCACCTATAAGCGTGTCAATACCAGCACCACCATTAAGAACATCGTTGCCCGCACCACCTGTCAGAGTATTGCTATTACTATTACCAATGAGTGTATTATCGCTACTGTTGCCCGTGCCATCGATTTGGCTAGTTCCCAAAAGAGTTAAGTTCTCTACGTTGGCAAGATTAGCTAAGGAGTAAGTGAAATTAGCTTGAATGGTATCGCTACTTGGATCGGCATCTTCAATAACCGTGTCTCCTACGTTATCTAGAACGTAAGTATCGTCACCAATTCCACCTGTTAAAATATCAGCGCCAGCTTTGCCATCAAGGATGTCGTTGCCAGCCTGACCATCAAGGGTATTGTTACCACTGTTACCAATTAGGTTATTATTGCTGCTGTTACCAGTTCCAGTCAGATCTTCAGTTCCCAGTAAGGTAAGATTTTCGACGTTAGGGGTTGAGGTTGATAAAGAATAGTTAAAGTTAGCTCGAACAGTATCAATGCCTGCATTTAAATCTTCGACAACTGTGTCTGTACTATCAATGGTGTAAGTGTCGTCACCAATTCCACCCTTTAAGGTATCAGTACCTGCTTTACCATCTAGGTTATCGTTACCTGCCAGTCCCTCTAGGGTATTAGAGCCACTATTACCCGTCAGAACGTTGTTACCACCATTACCCATGCCATTAATATTAGCAGTACTAGTAAGAGCCAGATTTTCAACGTTGGTAGGTAAAGTTGTGGTGATATCTGCAACTTTAGTGTCAGTAAGTTTACCAACTCCAGTAACTGTCAGAATGTCTGTAGTACCGCTATTAAGGGGAGTGCCTTTAGGAATGAAAACATTAACTAAGAATGTTTCATCTGTTTCGTTAATGTTGTCATTGAGAATGGGAATGCTAATAGTCTTAACAGTTTCACCTGGATTAAAAGTGACAGTTAAATTACTAGCAGCCGTATAGTCCTGTCCGCTCGTAGCTGTAGCATTAACTGTACTGTATTTTAAGATTTGACTAAAGGCAAGAGGTTCTGAAAGGCTAATTGTGAAAACTAGGCTAGTAGTTTCACCCTCGACAATTGTAGCACCACTGATATTGAATGTAGGAGCCATTTGTCCTCCGTTACAAATTTGAAAAAACCATGACACAAACTTTCAATCTTCACTGTTGTAGCAGCAGGTATCAGCAATAAGATAATAGAGAAATTACTGATTTATAAAACTTTAGTTTTTTTTAAATCGAGAAAAATTACTGAAAAATTCCAATTTAAGGTAAAACACAAACATGAAAAAAGAGTTTTAAGGTAAAATCATCCTCTAACTCGATCTCAGTCAATTAGTGACAATCGACCATGAGAAAAACATCTGTAAAAACACGCTTACAAACAATCAATTTCAGTTTTTATCTCGGTAGAACTACTAAACTACGAAACACTTAACAAATTCAAAATACGCTCAAAAAAATATTAAATACTCAATTTTTTGTTTATATTCCGTATGATTTAACAATGTTTTATATATAGTTTTGATATTAAAATTAATATCTAAAGAGATTTTGTAGTTAGAAACATCTTGATAGATCAACTCTATTAAACCACCGCTAGTACGAGGCTAAATCTATTTAAACTAAAAATACTCTGTAATACGCTTTTGATGCCTATTTAGCTGTATTTCAAGAAAATCTATGATTTCTCTACTAAATCTCTCTTGAGAAAAGAGTGTAGTATGTGTAGCAATCTGTTCGCTTGACCAAGTAACTCTTTCCAAGGCCAAAATTGCTTCATTTAGAGAATCAGCAGTTGCTTCTACAAAGAAAATTCCTGTTACTCCTTCTACAACTGTTTCGATCGCTCCACCTTTTTTATAAGCGATTACGGGCTTACCACAAGCCATCGCCTCAACAGGAGCTATACCAAAATCTTCTTCCCCAGGAAAAATAAATCCTCGGCAGCGTTGCATATAATCAACAATCATATCATCAGACTGACGACCTAAAAATTTAATATTTTTCTTAGCTGGAGATTCAAGGCGAGATCGTTCTGGTCCATCGCCAATAATAATTAAATTCCGTCCATTTTTATTAAATGCTTCTATTGCTAAATCATGGCGCTTATAAGCTACTATACGTCCGACCATCAAGTAAAAATCTTCACTAGTATTAGTAGAAATAAAGCGTCGAATGTCGACAGGAGGATAAATCACTTTTGCTTCCCGACGATAGTATTTTTTAATTCGTCGAGCAACATGGTGTGAGTTAGCAATAAACTCGTCTACTCTATCTGCACTCACCCGATCCCATGTTCTCAAATAATTCATTAACCAAGGAACTAGAGGTTTTTGCCATTGCTTAACGTCATTTTTCAGATAGAGGTGATATAGATCCCATGCATACCTCATGGGGCTATGGCAGTAACAGATATGTAGGGTTTCTGGTGGCGTAATAATACCTTTAATAACAGAATGATGACTTGATATAACTAAGTCATAACCGTCAAAGTTTAATTGCTCCACTGCTGTTGGCATCAGCGGTAAATACATTTGATAATGAGTTTTTGCACCTGGTAGTTTTTGAATGAATGAAGGTCGAATATCCCATTGACTAAAAAAGTCAGGTATTTTTTCAGAGTTATAAAGAGTAGTGTAAACAGGTGCATCTGAAAATAATTTTCTGAGTGCTAATAATACTTTTTCTGAACCAGCTATTCCTCCCATTAACGACAATTGGTCATGTGCGATCGCTACACAAATTTCTGAAAAATCAACTTTCATAGTTTCTGACTGTATTTTTATATCAATAAAATATAATTTAAATTTCTATGAATCATACTTTTTATAAATTATTTTCTCAGCCATCCACCAAATTCCCATTTTTTCAAGCATAAAACGCAAGCAGTTTAATAGAAAGAATATTAGCATTATCATTATAGAGTAAAGATAATGAGCACCATGTGAGACTCGCAATCGATGTAATTCTATATTTTTCACAAAATAATTACCAGAAGCTCCCATCGGTGCCATATGAGTTATAACTCGTGGAATGCAAAGCAACCTTATATTTTTATGTATGCGGAGGAGAAAATCATAATCACTTATAATCCGATAGTTTAGGGAATATAAACCAAAGCATTTATATGTCTCGATTGGAATGAATAAAGATGGTTGTGGTACAGACATTCGTTTATCAATATTTTCTAGAATGGGTACATAATTATACGTAACACCATGCCTAGTGGTAACTTGTGTAGTACCAGCTATTAGAGTATGTTTCTTGTCACTCGCCTGGTACAAAGCAATGACTAACTCTACAGTATTAGGAAGGTAATAATCTCCAGCATTCAAAACAGCGATAATTTCACCAGATGCTAAAGCAATTCCTTTATTCATTGCATCATATATACCTCGATCAGGTTCGCTCAACCAGTAGTCTATTTTATTACTGTATTTCTTGATTATATTTAAAGTTTGGTCAGTAGAATCACCATCAATAATAATATATTCAAGATTTTGATAAGTTTGTTCAATTACGCTTTTTATAGTTCTTTCTATATATTCCTCAGAATTTCTAACTATAGTAACAATACTAATTAATGGGAGATTACACGCTCTTTTTTTATCAAGAAACACATGAGTTCTTTTACCTCCTTCTATTCGATTTAAATGTGGAGATTGGTGATAGTAGCGATCTAAAGTTGAAGTTTGATACATATTATCAATCGTTAGTCAATTAATTGTTAGTTTCAGTTTTATAAGCAAGAAGATCTATACTTTTTTTATCTGCATTTGCCTTGCCGTCACAGTTGTAATAGTCTGTTTGCTCAAATAAGTTGATAGAAATACGTATAAAGCCCACAGAATATTGCCTGCTGTAAGCCCTGAGTCTACCAAGTTGATTGTAATTAAGCAAACTAAAAAAGTAATAGGTAGTAGTGATTCAAGTTTATTAGATCGGTTCAATTCTACAATTGCTTTAAAAATATTCCTAAACAATGAAAGCAAAAAAGAAACTAAACCTATTAAACCTACTTGTAACCAAATATCTAATATTGCATTATGAGCATGAGCTGCTTTCCAACCAGCAATTAACCAAACAATTGTAGAAGGTCCATTTCCTGTCCAAAAAGCACCGTATCCATATCCAAACCAGGGTTGTTGAAAAATCATTTCAAAAACACCAATCCAGAGTGGTATGCGTCCAGTCAAGGTGATGTCACGATTAAAAGAAGTAAGTACCAGATTATGGTTGATTAGCAAGCCTAGAACAATACTAGGAATTATGACTGCCCAAGTAATGAGAACTAGATTGCGATATCGACCGCGACTCGTCAACAGTACTGTCATTAAAGCAACAACAAAAAGTATTGATATATATCCACTAACAGCATGAGATAAAAAAGTAAGGATAACCGACAGTAAGATCATGCCACAGCTAAATATGCGATATTGCTGCACGCTCAGCAAGCAAAGCAGCCAACTTACCGTACTCAGCGCCATGATACGTCCAAAGTGTGTGGGGTGTGCGAGTACTCCTTGCCAGCGCCAAGAACTACGTCCGAAATCATTTACTATTGCTTCAGATGGGCTAAACCATGTAAAAAATAAGCTAGATATAGCTACTATGCCTAGTGATAAACACAGTATTTGAAATAATCTAGTTAAGCTATAACGAGAGGCTAGATAAGTACCAAGTATTGTTACTCCAAAAAGTGCAGTGCTGCGTCCTATAGTAAGAATAGGATTCTCTGACCAGATTGAGGAGAGAACAGTTGTAGCGATAAATACCCATAGAAAAATATCTTTGAAAGCAAATTTTAGAATCCGCTTATATTGCGATAATCCTAGAAAAATACCCAAGATATAAGCACTGTAATTCATTAATTGTGCTAAGGGACTCACAGAACCAAAATCTTCTGCAACGACACCCACTCTGCTTCTATCTAAAACGACTCCCATTAAAATACATAGAGCTAAGATTACTAAAACAGTTTCTGCAATGGAAAAAACTAATTCTACAAAAGAAGATGATTTTTGTTTCTTCATGCACTTATTTAAAAATTGTTTATGTTCGGCACAAGAGTTTAATTCAATAGCGAAATTAAATCATTGATTCAATACTATTTCAGAATACAATCATTAATTATTTTTTGTAGCTTGGCTTGTAATCGAATAGATATAGGCGTGTTAAACCTCGTCCTCTGAGTTAGTTTATCTGCTTCTATGTCCCGTAAAATAAACGGAGGGTGTTTAATAGGAAAATCAATAGCTTCTGTTGGTAAGTCAGAGTAAGATCTTTTAATTATTGTATGTGTTGCATCTTTACTAAAACCAATATTCGATACTAAATTTACACTAGGAAAAATTCCAAGTCCACTTTGCATCCAGCAAGAAAATAGCCATCTGTAGTACCAACTGTTGATACGTCCGTTATATGTGGAACTAAACTCATAATCCCAATGTTTAAACATTCTCCGGTCAAATAACTTGTCTTTCAACAAGCCACTATTTTTAATTTTAGACCAAAGCTTCATCTCGAAGTCAAAGTGTTGCCACGCTCGTTTCCAAGTTGCCCAGCCCCAGCAATCATGAAATTGAGAAAAGTAATAACTATACTCAGTTTCTTGCTGATCTTGCTGAAAGTTAACTCCAGCAATAGACATAATTCGGTAATCGCATTTGTATTTAGTAAGAAGTTCTTCGCAATAGCGAAAAAAAGAAGGATGGGGAAGGCAATCATCTTCAAGAATTATAGTCTCTTCTACATGGCTGAAAACCCATTTCAATCCGCTAGAAACGCGCATCTGGCAGCCGAGGTTAATATCTGAATAGTTCTTGACAACTTCACAATCCCAGTCAACTTGTTCAATAATTAAACGAGTATTGTGGCATTTTTCGACATCATGCAATTTATTATTCCGAGGTCCATCAGCAATAACAAACAGTTTAGGAGGCTTAATTTCACGGATCGCTTCAAAAACTTTCGCAGTAGTGTCAGGACGATTGAAAATGATAAATGTAATAGGAGTTTGTAACTGCCAGTGAGACATAATTAAAGCTTTGAGTTTTGAAAAATCAAGGTTCTACAAGTTTTTGCAAAAAAATCGTATCCTTGTTCGCGTAAGAACTTATACGTTTCATTGCTTTGAATGTTGTTGATGTGAAAATTCAAACATTCAATTAAAAGATAGTTAGGTCTGAAAACTTGCCAGTTATTTGATTGAATAACTTCTAAATCTAATCCTTCTACATCAATAGACATAAAATCTATTTGAGATGTAGCTACAAGGTTTTGAGATAACAATTCTTGTAAAGTCGTAGTAAAAATTTTTTTCTCTTTAACAATTTTATAACCTTGAGAAATTCTCTGTTGAGCTAAATCTCGCTCAAAAGTATTAAGAGCTGCATCATCAAAAATAAAAAATGTCATCTCTGTAGATGCTTTAGCGATTGCTGCTTCTATATTAATATCCCTTGATCTAATTTTCTTGAAAAACTTCATACTGCCAGGCATTGCATCAACGTTTATGCCTGACCAGCCTTTTTTGTAGAAAAAATATGTATTAGAGAAACGTTTTGGATGATGAGCACCGATATCAACATAAAAGCCTTTTTTCTTGAAATCAAATATTGAGTTTAATATCATGTCTTCTCCATCTTGTGAATAAGATCGATTTGAATAACTCTTAGGTATAAACAATTTATATTCCTGAAATGCCGAATACATAAAACTGGGTACGAGTGTTTTAAATTGTCGTGATATCATTTTGTCTTACTCCAATATTTAATCAGTAATGAGTCTATTTGAATGAAAAATATTTTCTTTGTGTTTTTGTTAAAATAGTTAGCTACAAAAGCAGCGATCGCATAAGAAATTACTGTGGCAATAGCCGCACCATTCCCAGAGCAAGTAGGAATTAAGAGAAAATTTAGTAACACATTAGCGATCGCACCAATCAACGTTCTTTGTAAAGAAAGCTTTGTCAAACCTTCAGTGATAAACCAAGGAGAAGTAGCAACACCCATAAAGACGAATAGAGATGCCCAAATATGGATGGCAAGAATGGAACTGGCTGCAATATATTCTTGACCGAACAACCCTACAACTAAGGTTTTTGATAGAAAAGTCATAGGTATTGCGATCGCGGTGGATAAGAATACCATCAGCCGCAATAGCTGTTTTATGCGCTGATAGTAAAGACTCTCACTTATCGCCTTCGCCTCGATGATTGTTGGAAAAACAGAAGTGGAAATCGCCATCGGTATAAAGTACCAGACTTCAGAGATCCGAGTCGCTGCTGAGTAAAGCCCAACGGCGCGATCGTCAATCATCTCTCCTAGCATCAGCTGATCGATCCGCATATAAATCATAATTGTCAGCCCCGAAAGCATCAGCGCCCAACTTTCTTTTAGTAAGGCGATCGCACGGGTAAGGCTCCAACGCCAAGCTAAAAGGCTATATCCTTGCACTCGGTAGTTGATCGCTAATCCAATTGCACCTAACACGCTTTCTGCCAAAACTACCCAAGCAAAAGCTATTAGAGATGCATTAATTTGAATCAAAATTATTTTGACAAAGGCGATCGTAATAAACGCTAGATTCTTAGCAATAACCGTATATTTTGATTGAACCTGCGCCTGAAACTGCAAATCAATTGTGTCAAAAGCTTGAAAAATTACTCCAGCTGACAAAACACTGACTACCCAGTAAGTTAGCTGCTCTCCTGAACGCAGCAGGGAGATGCTAATAAGTGCTAATCCAACTAATACAAATCCGCCAAGAAATTTGAGAAAGAAAGTAGTACCAAGAATTTCATTCTTATGTGAAGAGTTCCGTACAATTTCACGAACTACGATGTTATCCAAACCTAAAGTTGCAAATGGTGTTAGCAAAGCTACAAACGCAGTGGCATAGTTTAACAAACCAAATTGCTGTGTTCCTAAATAACGAGCTACCCATACACCCACAATAAGCCCTACACCCATACGGAGAATGCGGTCAGCAAATAGCCAACTAGTATTTACCGCAACTTTGCGTAACTGAGGATTTAATCTCTGGCTAATAGTTTCAATTGGTTTGAACATTGCTCCTGTTATGTCTTGCGCTTAGCTGTAGAACGCTGATGACTAGTAGAATCTTCTTCCATGTAGTAGTCTTTGACGTAGTAATAGTAACTATCAGATTCGTTCTCCAAAATCACGCCATTGACAACCAAACCTAAAACTTTCTGACTGGAAGATTGCAACAGATCTCTAGCAGTAGCAGCAGTATTAGAACTCACAACACCGGGTCTTGCTACCATCAATAAACCATCTGTCATCTTACCCAACATGAGAGCATCAGCAGCTACTAAGACAGGCGGAGCATCAATAATTACAAAATCAAACGATTTCGCAAAATTATCGATTAATGATGTCATTTGCACGGAATCGAGTAGTGCTACGGGGTTTGGAGGAGTCGCGCCAGCGGTGAGAATATGTAACTTAGGTAGAACTTCTTTGATTGCAAATTGGTAATCTACCTGACCGACGATCGCATCGCTCAAACCCTCAGTATTAGCCTTTTCCCAAATATGATGTTGTCTGGGACGGCGCATGTCTGCATCAACAATTAAGACTCTGTTTCCTAACTGAGCGATCGCCGCTCCTAAATTCGCAGAAACCGTAGATTTACCTTCGCCAGGGACAGAACTCGTGACTAAAATTACTTTCAATTTGTCCGAACTGGAAAATTTTAAATTAGCCTGAAGCATCCGAAAAGCTTCGGCGATCGGCGCACGCGGAGTATCTCTGACTGGAAGGGCGATCGCAGCTGTTTCCCCATTTTTTCCATCGACAGCAGCTTTTTTGGTCAGAGAAGGAATAGCTCCTAAAAAGGTATAGCCAAATAACTCTCTTGCTTCCTTCAGAGTTTTAACCGATATATCCTTAACTTCTAAGACTGCAACTGTGCCACTTGATAACATTACGCTCAACAATATCCCTGCTGCCAAAATCATCACTGGTTTAAGCAACAAAGCTTTTTCGGGAGCTAACGCAGATTCAATAATCCGAGCGTTACCCATATTTTGATTCTCTGCTACCTTCACCTCTTGCAGCTTTTGCAGCAGAATTTCATATGTCGATTGAGCCGCTTTGAGTTGTCTTTCGAGTTCCCGTTGTTGCTGTTCTAATTTGGGCAGAATATTCGCTCTTTGTTTGTAAAGCTTATATTCACCAGATATAGACGCTAAACGACTCGCTAAACCCAGACGCTCTACTTCTAATTGAATATACGCTTCAGTCAGTTTCTGTTTGCTTTCACCGATTTGTAATTTACCATCAGCTACGGCTCGCGCCTTTCCTACAGCCTGGGCGATCCGTTGGCTTAGTAAGGCTTGGAGAGCTGTTCTCTTTTGCTGGAGATTAGAGATCCCCGGATAGGTTTCGGCATAGCGCGTCCGCAGTTGTGCTAGTTCGGCTTCCGTTTTTTGATATTCTGTTAAAACTCTTTGCACGCCACGAGACTGATTGAGCGCGTTGAGGTTTAAGCTATTATCTGCATCCATACCGACTTGTTGCCGCAGTTTTGCCAGTTTAGTATTAGCATCTGCCAATTCTGCTCGAACCTGAGCGATTTGTCCTTCTAAAGTTTGGATAACTGTGACTGCGCCTTGTGCTTCTACTTCTAAAGCAATTAGGTGATTCTTTTCTTTAAAACGGCGCAGAGCGCTTTCAGCACGACGCACGCGAGCTTCAACATCAGGAATTTGCTTAGCAATAAAATCTCCGGCTGCTGTTGCCGTTACTCGATTAGTTTGAATATTATTTTCTAAATAAACGTTCATCAATTTATTGACGACAGCAGCAGCTTCATCAGGACTGATGCTCTTGTACGTCACCTGCATTACGTCAGTGCCACCAATATTTTTCAACTTTAGCTTGTCGATAAAATCTTCAGGCTTAAGTGGTTCATTTGTGCGATCGTCTTTGAGATTTAGCGCCGCTATAGTTTTTTGTAATAAAGGAATGGAACGTACTACTTCAATTTCTGTATTGACAGGATTACTTTGAAGATTTAAGCCTTCCAAGTCTCCAATTCCCTGCCCCAAACCTGTGAGAGCAGCCGTTTGATCGTTTTTCTTAATCAGCAGTTTCCCAGTTGCTTCATAAACAGGTTTCTGCAAGCATACAGCTATAATTGTCAAACCTAGAATGATACTGAAAACGCCTGTACCAGGCAACCAACGGCGTTTAAGAATTAACCATAATTTTGAAAAATCTAAATCTAGATTTTCCGAGGTTTCAATAAGTCGCTCTTGCATAACTCAAAAATAATAGAGAGAATAGTTCGGGCAAAGATTCCTGAAATACCAAGTTATAAGTTCTCAGTACAACGCGAATCTTTACAAAGTTATTAAGGATTTTGAGATACTACGGTTCAGTAAACTAAAATTCAAATAAAAGCTAACTTGAGTAATACAAGATATCCAAGCGAGTTTTTACCGATAACTTTATTTAAAGTTAATTTGCTATTAAGATTTTTCCGTAGATTTACGTATATAGCGTTTTCCATGCAGGTGTAATACATGCGTAGGGACGCACGGCTGTGCGCCCCTACAGATCTATGTACCTCATTCAACTGAGAATAACTATGGATATAAAAAATCAAATATTTTATCTTGTAAACAACTCTTTTGACATAGGACAATTAGAGATTTTAAATTTAATCAGAATTATGCACTTGAAGCTTGAGATCCCCCCTAACCCCCCTTAAAAAGGGGGAATTAATCAGAGTCATTGATTCACTCTGTTATTTTTAGGAATCAGAAATTTACTCAAAATAAAATAGGCGATCGCAGCTGCAATAATGCCATTAATGGGCTTGATACCGGGAGAGAAGTAGGCGACTGCACTTGCTAACACGTAAGCAATAATTCCCGCCCAATTGAATGCAGGTTGTTTTTCGGCGAGTGCAGGGAACTGTCCTTTGTGATGCAGCCAGTAATCTGCCATTATCACCCCACCAATGGGAGGAATAAACGTTCCTAGTAAGATCAGGTAGGGTACGAGTAAATTGTAAATTCCGCCCCAGGCTAATACTAAAGCAACAGTCGCCCCACCCAAAACGAAAGCCGTCCGTTTGTTAGTACGGAACATATGCGCGCCTGCAACGGAGAATGCATAGATGGTGTTGTCTTGAGTCGTCCACATATTCAAGAACAACAGCACCAAACCCCAAAATAGCAATCCTTGCTGCGCCATGACTTGTACGATGTCTTCATTACCGTAAACCAGAGCGCAGAATGCACCGCTAAATATGAGTAAGCCGTTGGCAAAGAAAAAGGCAGTGAGGGTGCTGACCCATGCAGTACGTCCTGAATTGGCAAATCGACTCCAGTTAGTAGCTTGAGTTCCGCCTGAAATAAACGTCCCGACAATAATAGTAATGGCTTCACCAATTGGCATTGGTTCTTTAGGGACGATCGCCTGCAACCCTGCAAACCCTCCTACCTTTGTCGCGGCGATCGCCAAACTCCAAACCATTAAAATTAACATTGCTGGGACGGCAATTCGACTCAGCCAGTCCATTGCTCGATAGCCAATATACGCTGTAGAACAGAAGAAATAAGTAAAAAATAGAATAATCAGCCAATTCCAGCCAGCCGGAACGCCTAAAAGCTTATTTGCTAACTCTGCCATTAGTGCCGATCCCCAAGCATACCAGCCAATTTGGGTAAAACCAAGCAGAAAATCGACCCAACGAGAACCCACATTGCCAAAGCTGAAGCGCGACATCAAAACCGTACTCAGTCCCGTCTTGGCTGAAATATAAGCCAGTAGACTCGCATAAATGCCTAAAATTAAATTACCGACAACAATCAGCGAGACGAGATCGGGGAAAAATCGAAACGATGGACCTACCCTACCCCCAGCAAATAGCGTACCTGAGTATAAGGTAAAACCCATCAGCAAGGGAGCTAAAGACCAAATTGATTTGCGTGCTGATATAGGGACAGCACTCAGGGGATAATCTTCACTCACTGGCGATCGCGCTACGACTTGCTGTTCTTCTGACGTGCTACTCATACTCAGGCTAATAAAAGGTTGAAATTATTCTCAGGGCGATCGCGATCGAGTAAATGTATCATAGTTAACACGATCTGCGCCGAATTTTGCGTTACTAGCCTATCGAACTGTAGCGATATGACTGCATAAATTAATATCGTAACTACAACATATAGCCGACCGAAAAGATCGGAAATTGCCGAAAATCTTACCTTGAGAAGATGCGCGATCGCCTAAATCTAGCTTTGCATAGGTTAATAGTTGTAGCTGCTAAAAGAGATAGGTGATAAGGCAGATGGTAGAAGGCAGAAAGGAAAAGCGATCTTTATATTTTGCCCTTCTAGCTAACAAAAGTATTATAAAATACAAAACTCTTATTTTTGACTTTTAGCTTTTAACTTTTGACTTTATTCTTATTTTTGACTTTTAGCTTTTAACTTTTGACTTTTTCACAGGAACCATGATGCCAATGAACGTCACTCAAAAGCTGATCCAGTCTCATTTAGTCTCGGGAAAAATGATTCCAGGGCAGGAGATTGGAATCAAAATCGATCAGTCTCTGACCCAAGATGCTACGGGTACGATGGTAATGTTGGAGTTGGAAGCTTTGGGAATCGATCGCGTTAAAACCGAACTTTCCGCCCAATATGTAGATCACAATTTATTACAGACAGATTATAAAAACGCCGACGATCATTTATTTCTGCGTTCTGCCTGTCAGCGATTTGGTATTTGGTACAGTCGCCCTGGAAACGGTGTCAGTCATCCCGTCCACATGGAACGATTCGGTATTCCTGGGAAAACTCTGATCGGTTCCGACAGCCACACCCCCGCCGCTGGTTCTTTGGGAATGTTAGCTTTTGGCGCGGGTGGAATTGATGTAGCAATGGCGATGGCAGGGGAACCGATGTATCTCAAAATGCCGAAAGTCTTGGGCGTGAAACTAACTGGACAGTTGCCTGACTGGGTAAGCGCCAAAGATGTCGTGCTGGAGATGCTGCGGCGCTACGATGTCCACGGCTGTCGCAATACAATTATCGAGTACTACGGATCGGGGCTGGAAAACTTGAGTGCAATGGATCGGCACGTTATTGCCAACATGGGTACGGAGATGGGGGCGACAACGACGGTATTTCCATCCGATGCCGAGGTAAAACGGTTTTTAGCTTCCCAAGGACGGGGTGAAGATTGGGTAGAACTAATCGCCGATGCTGCCGCAGAATACGACCTTCATGACGAAATTAATTTATCTGAATTAGTCCCTTTAATTGCTTGTCCCAGCAGTCCTGGGAATGTTGTCCCCGTGCGAGACGTGCAAGGCAGATCGGTACAGCAAGTGGTAATTGGTTCTTCCGCAAATCCAGGCATACGAGATTTTTGGATTGTGAGTCAAATTGTCAAAGGTAAAGCAGCAAGCGATCGCGTTTCCTTTGACGTTAATCCTACCTCGCGCCAGGGAATCGAGAATTTGGCTGCGATGGGAACGGCTTTCTTAGATCTGATCCACGCTGGGGCGCGGTTTCATCAAGCGGGTTGTCTCGGTTGTATCGGTATGGGACAAGCCCCCGCCTCGAATCAAATTTCTTTACGCACGTTTCCCCGCAATTTTCCTGGGCGATCTGGAACTGCTGACGACAAAGTATATTTGTGTAGCCCTGAAACAGCAGCAGCAGCGGCTTTGACGGGGGTAATTACAGATCCGCGAGATTTAGAACAAATCTACGGCATGAATTATCCCCAATTTGTTGCCCCAGAAAAAGAGATGATTAATACAGAAATGCTCGTTCCACCTCCTACAGATGGAAGCCAAATTCAGTTAGAAAAAGGACCAAATATTAAATCTTTACCAGATTTTCCAGAGTTACCCAATCGGGTTACTGCTCCCGTTTTGCTTAAAGTTGGTAACAATATTTCTACAGATGAAATTATGCCAGCAGGGGCGCGAGTTTTACCATTTCGTAGTAATATTCCTGGAATTAGTCAGTTTGTCTACTATATGGTAGATGAAACTTTTGCGGAGCGAGCTAAAGTTGCTCAGAAAGAATATAGCGGTCATGTCATTGTTGCAGGCGACAACTACGCCCAAGGTTCGAGTCGAGAACACGCCGCGATCGCACCCAAATATTTAGGACAAGTAGCGGTGTTAGCTAAGTCTTACGCTCGAATTGGGTGGCAAAATTTAGTTAATTTCGGCATTATGCCGCTAGAATTTGTCAATCCTGATGATTACAATACTATCGATCGCGATGATGAAATTGAAATTGTAGGAATGCGCGATGCCTTAACTGCTGGACAACCAATTGTGGCGAAAAACAAGACAAAAAACCTTGTTTATGAAATGACTCATAGCATTAGCCCGCGTCAAATTAATATCCTTCTACATGGAGGTACGATTAATGAGTTTAGGGAAAAATTGAGCGATCGACAAGATTTAAGCGAAGATCCTAGTATTTCTGCCAAGCAAGAATCTTTTGCCGATAAACAGGATGTATTGGGGTAGTTGGTAGTTGGTAGTTGGTAGTTGGTAGTTGGTAGTTAACTCTTCTCGCCGTTCGATCTCATTCCATTTACCGATCGCTATTTATAACTGTTGGAGGAGATGGCAATCAAAACTTCTGTGACAGACTACGGAATAATTCAGTAAAAAAATCTTGCCCGACCGTTAGGAGACAGATTATGGGTATAGGCGATTTTTTTAAAAACATTCCTGGTGTAGGCGATCGCAGACGAGATGACGATCGAGATCATCGCGATCGCAATGACGACGACGATCGCAGATATCGCCATCGTGACGAAGATGAGGACGACGATCGCGAGTATAGATATCGTTCGCGGGTAGAAGAAGAACGAGAATATAGAGATCGGTACGACGAAGAGGATGAAGACGACAACGATCGCAAATACAGGAGGCGCGATCGCGGCGATGACGATGACGATCGAGAGTATAGAAGTCGCAGTCGCGATGACGATGACGAGGATCGGGAATATCGATCCCGCGATCGCGATGACGATGACGATGATGATTAATTATCAACCAACTAGCGATCGCCCCATCCTTTCCTGTTGAAGGCTATTTGTCTCTGGCATTAGTAACCAAAAGCAGGCGAGGGCAACAGTGGCGATCGCTGCTAAGGTGAGGAAACCTGCATTGTACCCCGCCTCTTGCACTACAAAACCCGTAAGTAAATTACTCAGGGAAGCCCCAATTCCTACAGCAGTACTAATTGCACCTTGAGTCAGGTTAAAACGACCAGTCCCTTTAGTTAAATCTGCAACTATCAACACAGATAGGACTCCAAAGATACCAGCGCCAATTCCATCTAAAATTTGTACGGAGACGAGAAAAAAGGGATTATCGCTAAAGGTGTAGAGTACGCCCCGAATTGGCAAAATAGCAAAGCCTAACAAGAAGACTGGTTTGCGTCCTGCGTGGGCTAAACTTCCTGCCCAAGCCGACACGGGAATCATTACCAACTGCGCCACAATGATGCAAGCAGACATATATAAAGAAGCCCCTGTAGCCTTACCGTCTGCAAGTCTTTGTCCGACAAGGGGTAACATCGCTGCGTTAGCAAAGTGAAATAGCACGGCAGAAACGGCAAAGATTAGGATGCGACGATCCCTTAAGATTTGACCGATGCCAGAAATATGCGATCGCTTTTCCTGTCCCTCTTCATCTTGCCTATCTTTTGCAGCCCTTGCCAAGTCGGGATCGATGTCTCGATTGCGAATTTGGAGTAGGGAAATTGCACTCGCGATCGCCATGACTGCGACGAGAACAAAGATTCCTTCTCTGGCGACGAAATGACCAATAGTACCCGCCAAAGCTGCCGCAGCAACATTTCCAGCATGATTGAAAGCCTCGTTGCGACCGATCCGATGGTCTAGTTTGTTATATCCGACGATTCCTAGCGTAATTGCTGCTATAGCTGGGGGAAAAATGGCGGCTGCTACACCAATTAAAGCTTGTGCCGAGACGACTGTAGGTAGTGTTGGTGACAGCACCATGCCGATGCAACCTACCGCAACTAGCACAGCCAGCCGCCACCACAACTAACAAGCGTTTTTGTCGCAGGCGATCGACCACAGCACCTGCTGGGGTTTGGGCGACAACTGTTGCAATTCCCATAGCAGACATGGCAATGCCGATATTGGCTGGATTCCATTTATGGGAAGCTTGCAAGTAGATGGCTAAGTATGGACCGACTCCATCCCGCACGTCAGCAAGGAAAAAATTGAGTCGGTCGAGCGATCGCAAACTTTTCTTCGACGAACCAAGATAGTTTTTAGACATAGGATTGCAGCCCTTTATCAGGAGAAAAAGGGATTTAATCTATTTATTAAGATAGATTACAGATTAAGCCAAACGGTTGAATTCAAAAATCTACTCTAAGATATAGGCTTGTTGTTACTTTGCGCAATTTGTAAATATAAAAAAGGAAATTTGCCAATCAACTCCAACACCCACAAGCCTTTTCACCACAAGCAATAGATGTTTTTTAGGAGGGCGGATAATTTCTGCACTACGCTTGAGATTCATAAGTTAAATATGAGTAAGATATACGAATACATCCTCTCTATTTATAAGTCTTATCTCTATAAGTCCAAATCGATGAATCTGTCGCTTTGTCGTTAAAAATTCTTTTGATTCGATCGAGACAAGTTGTTAGAAAATACTCTTAATCGATCTCCCAAGGAGTTATTATGGAGATAGGCGATTTTCTCAAAAATATTCCTGGTTTTCCGCAAGATCGTCGCGATGGCGATGACGATCGCAGATATAGAGACGACGGTGATGATGACGATCGCAGGTATAGAAGCCGCGATGGCGATGACGATCGCAGATATAGAGACGACGATGATGACGATGACGATCGCAGGTATAGAAGCCGTAAACGCGATGACGATGATGATGATGACGACGATGACGATGATGACTAAAACCGTCGTCTTGAGCTAGATTGCAGCACCATTTTTGCTTAGAATGAACCAAGTAAGGCTTCGTTTGGCGTTAGCTTCCCAGTTAGCGCCATTTTTGTCGCTCTAAACTATTGCATATCTAATTTTGCACCATGCAATTAACCAGCATCAGATATACTGTGTCTCAGCTTTTTGACTTTTGACTTTTCACTTTTGACTTTCTAATGCAAGATCGACTTCGCGCCCATGTATTCGTTTCTGGTAGAGTCCAAGGAGTGGGCTACCGCATGTCAACTGCCCAGATGGCTGTTGAGATGGGGTTGCATGGCTGGGTACGCAATCTACCTGATGGGAGAGTAGAAGCCGTATTTGAAGGAACGAGAGAATTGGTAGCAGAGGCGATCGCGTGGTGTCGTCAGGGAAACCCGCCTGCTGTTGTTAAAGACGTGGCGGTTGAGTACGAGACACCAGAAGGGTTACACAAGTTTGAGATCCGACGTTGAGTTAATGCACTCGTCATATAGATATAATGGCTTTGCTAGGTACGCTCACTCGAACAGATACGGAATGGTTTCACTCACTTTGCTGGAAATTGAGCGCTCGATCTATGCTTTGCCACCTGAAGAACAGTTGTGGCTGTTGGAGCGAATTGCCCGTCACTTACGAGAACAGACAAATTCCACTACACAACCCTCAAATCATCAAAACAGGCTAGAAGAATTGTCTGCTATGGCTTGCGATCCACAGATCGAAGCTGAACTTGTCGCCATTAACAAGGAATTTGCTATGACTGAAATGGACGGATTGACAAGTTTGTGAGTATTGAGCGGGGACAGATTTACTTTGTCAACCTTAACCCAGTCCAGGGAAGAGAAAAGGCAGGAGAAAGACCCATATTAGTACTATCTGTTAATGAGATTAACAGGTTGCCTCTAGTAATAACTGTGGTTATTGGCACAAAAGGAGCTAATATTCGCCGCGACTACTTGACCAATGTGCGCGTTTCCCCTGACGAGAGCGGACTGCCGATGGAAACAGTGTTTCTGTGTTTTCAAATCCGTTCTTTAGATCCCAAGCGTTTTTCTAGCGAACCATCTGGTCAGCTTTCAGAAGCAAAGATGCTACAAGTAGAGGCAGCCGTGCGCTACTGTTTAGGTTTATGACAGGTCATGACAACGATGTGGAAATCGCGATCGCGCCTGGTGTAGTCTTTTTTAGACCATCTAGAACGCTTAGGGGAATTTTTCTGTCAAATTGTTTCATCTGCCTCTATTTAGAAAATACTATACTGAATATTGGTTTTATCTGTAGTCGTTCTTCAAAATAGGTAATCTTTACTATGCACGATCGTATTGCCGATATCCGTATTGATAATTCACATATCTTAATAACTCCGAAAGAACTAAAAACGAAGTTACCCTTAACGGAAAAAGCAGAAAAAACTGTTCTCCGCTTTCGGAAAGAATTAGAAAATATATTAGATGGTATAGATAATAGAAAGTTTATTGTAGTTGGTCCCTGTTCTATTCATGATGTCGCAGCAGCAGAAGAGTATGCGAGGAGATTGAAGAATTTAGCAGACAAAGTTCAAGATAAATTACTACTGATTATGCGCGTGTATTTTGAGAAACCCCGCACGACAGTAGGATGGAAAGGATTGATTAACGACCCCGATATGGATGATTCTTTCCATATTGAAAAAGGTCTGCATTTAGCACGTAGTCTATCATTAAAGCTGGCAGAAATGGGCATTCCTGCGGCAACAGAGGCACTCGATCCAATCGTACCGCAGTATATTAGCGAACTCATGTCCTGGGCGGCGATCGGTGCGAGAACAACTGAATCGCAAACTCACCGAGAAATTGCTAGCGGGCTATCGATGCCAGTAGGATTTAAGAATGGGACTGATGGTGGAATTCAAGTTGCTCTCAATGCCCTCCATGCAGCAAGTACACCTCATAATTTTCTAGGTATCGATCAAAGAGGAAGAGTGAGCGTTTTTAAAACTAAAGGAAACGCTTACGGTCATATTATTTTACGCGGTGGTGGTGGCAAGCCTAATTACGATACTGCCCACGTTAAGAAAGTAGAAGAAAAGTTAAAAGAGGCAGGTTTACCTCCACGAATTGTTATCGATTGCAGCCACGGTAACTCGAATAAAAACTACAAATTACAAACTGTAGCTTTTAACGATGCGATCGCGCAAGTTGTAGAGGGAAATACATCAATTCTAGGGATGATGTTAGAATCTCATTTATATGAAGGTCATCAGTCTATTCCTTGCGATTTGTCAAAATTGAAATATGGTATTTCGGTGACAGATCAATGTATCGGTTGGGAAGAAACTGAGGAAGTCATTTTGGCTGCTCATGAGAAATTGAGTAAGGAGGCGATCGCAGTAGGTGGTTGAGATCCCCCCAACCCCCCTTTTTAAGGGGGGCTAAAGATATTTCCAATATTCCTTAGAAATGTAGAGACGTTATATGTAATGTCTCTACAGTGAAATTACCGATCGCTTCCTCACTAATTAACAGTTATATTCAGAGTCAAAAAATTGCTCACTCCCAATGAATGACTCTGAATCTGAACAGCATATTCACTCTAAGTTACAACAAATCTGGGGATATTCAGATTTTCGTCCACCCCAAGGGGAAATTATTCGTAGTATATTATCAGGGCAAGATGCTTTGATAATTATGCCTACGGGTGGAGGTAAGTCAATTTGTTTTCAACTTCCAGCGCTACTACAAACAGGTTTAACTATAGTCGTTTCTCCTCTAGTAGCGTTGATGGAAAACCAAGTCAAAGAATTATGCGATCGCCATCTTCCTGCTGCTTTATTACACAGTGAACTACCAAAAGATAGCCGTTTCAAAACTCTACAACAATTAGAACGGCAACAGTTAAAATTACTTTATTTATCACCAGAAACTTTACTTAGTAAACCGATCTGGGAAAGGCTTTCTCAACCACAATTACACATTAATACTTTAATCTTAGACGAAGCTCATTGCTTATCTCAATGGGGAGATACATTTCGTCCAGCTTATCGCCGTTTGGGGACAGTGAGATCGGCTTTACTTCAGTCTAAACCAGTTGGAACAAAAATCGCGATCGCTGCCTTTACTGCAACTGCCAATCCGACAACTCAGCAGACAATTCAGCAAGTCTTACAACTACAACAACCAACAATTTTTCGTCAAAATCCCTACCGTTCTAATCTGCATCTTCAGGTAAAAATAGTTTGGACACCTAAAGGACGAAAACAACAATTAGCGAATTTTATTCAGTCACAACAGGGGGAAGCTGGGTTAGTTTACGTGCGTACCCGCCGCGATAGCGAAAGTTTAGCAGAATGGATGACACAACGAGGATATGTGACTGCGGCTTATCATGCAGGTTTGAGTCCAGAAGAACGCCGTAGAATTGAGGCTAGTTGGTTGAGTGGAGAAATGCAATTTGTTGTCTGTACCAGTGCTTTTGGCATGGGAATCAATAAACCCAATGTCAGATGGGTAGTACATTTCCACTCTCCCTTATTATTATCAGAATACGTGCAGGAAGTTGGACGTGCTGGTAGAGATGGGAAACCAAGTGTCGCATTAACGTTAATTAGCGAACCTACAGGATGGTTAGATTCAGAAGATAAACAGCGTCAGCAGTTTTTTGAAAATAAAATGCGATCGCAATATTTAGCAGCACAACAATTAGCCAAAAAACTTCCAGTTAAAGGAGAAGTAGAGGCTGTAGCACGCAAATTTTCTGATGGTGCGATTGCGTTATCTCTCCTCCACAGTGCCAATTTGTTAGACTGGCAAGATCCATTTTATTACACGATCCGTCAACCAATTAAACTACAACCACCTAAACAATTTCTCGCAGTACAGCAGATGACTCAGTATCTCACAACGAAACAGTGTCGCTGGCAATATTTGTTAAAATGTTTTGGTTTCAGTCAAGAATTACCATCTTCAGGTTGCGCACATTGCGATCGATGTACTTACTCTTCTACATCGAACTCAACTTTATCATAAATATCTGATAGCGAAATTTGAAATTGAATCGTAGTTAAAGCTAACGTTGCTGTTTCTCCATCATACTCAGAAAAAAGCCATTGACTTGTTGCAGTTTGTGAGCTTGCGGTTTTTGAATACTGCTCAATGTGCATTTCTGATTGTTCAATTAATATATACTCTTGAAAAGAGGGAATAGTGCGATAAAGTCTAAATTTCTCGCCGCGATCGTAGTTTTCGGTCGATTCAGATAATACCTCAACAATGAGTGAAGGATTAGTAATTGTATCTTTCCGACCTTCGACAAACTGCAACTGATCTGAGACTACCATAACATCGGGATAAGTGTAGAATCGCTGTTGAGGTATCCACAGGCGCATATCACCTATAAATACTCGATATGGTTGTCTTTTTAAGGCAAAATTAAGTGCTGCATACAAGTTCCCTGCAATTTGATTGTGATTTGGCGTTCCACCAGCCATCGGCACTATTTGACCATTATGATATTCACTTTTATACTCTGCATCTATTTCTAATGCCAGATATTCTTCAGGTGAGTGGTAAAGCTGTGTTTGGTACATAACTATCTTCGGAGGATAGACTCTGATGCGATCGCGATGAACATTTACTTCCATTGGCTTCAGCTGAATATTCTAACAAACTGCTCAAGCTCGTACTACTAAATTGTTGAATTTGATACGAAAATACGTTCATTTACCCCCGTCTCTATTTCTCGCCATACAGCAAATGACTCAGTAGCGATCGATAGCAAGTTTTATTCAGAATTGCTAGAATTTGACCTTATACCACACTTTCGACAATAGTTCAGAAATGCTTGTGTCTATTTGTCGCGATCTTAACCTTGGTTTGCTACTTATATTATGTTTAGTAGTAATACATCAATTGATGTTATTTCTTCACCTACCCGTAAGTTATCCTTACATAGATTATATATTTGAATTCACTCCTAGTTTTTTCAAAAGTCCTTTGATTGCTTTGTTTTACCTCCTTCCAATTTTGATGGAAATATCGCAGGTAAATTTATTTTATAAATTCTCCAATAGGAACTATGATGAACAATCCAGAACAATTCGCCAGCGATAACTACTCTGGAATTTGTCCAGAAGCTTTAGAATATATGCTCAAAGCTAATTCAGGAAGTTCGCCTGCATACGGTAATGATGAATGGACGCAAAAAGCCTCAGATTATTTTCGGCAAATCTTTGAAACTGACTGCGAAGTCTTTTTTGTGTTTAACGGTACAGCTGCCAACTCTCTATCTTTAGCTGCACTTTGTCAGTCTTACCATAGTGTCATTTGTCACGAAGTTGCACATATTGAAACTGATGAATGCGGTGCGCCAGAATTTGCTTCTAACGGTTCTAAGTTATTACTAGCCAGAGGCGAAATGGGTAAGTTAAACCCAGCGTCAGTAGAGGCGATTGTCAGCAAACGTGCGGATATTCACTTTCCCAAACCTAAAGTTATCAGCTTAACGCAAGCCACAGAACTAGGAACTTTATACTCTATTGACGAACTTTTAGCAATTAAAGTAGTTGCTCAAAAATACAACTTAAAAATTCATATGGATGGCGCACGCTTTGCTAATGCTGTCGTGGCGATGAATAAAACTCCAGCCGAAATTACCTGGAAAAATGGCGTTGATGTCTTGTGTTTTTGCGGGACAAAAAATGGTACGGCAATGGGTGAGGCAATTATCTTCTTTAATAAAGACTTAGCAGAAGATTTTGCCTATCGCTGCAAGCAAGCAGGACAATTAGCATCAAAAATGCGATTTATTTCCGCGCCTTGGCTAGGTTTGTTAGAAACGGGTGCTTGGTTAAAAAATGCACGTCATGCTAATGAGTGTGCGGCATATTTAGAAAATCAACTTTTAAATATTGATGGTGTAGAAATTCTATTTCCCAGGCAAGTCAATGGCGTGTTCGTACAGCTATCAGAACATACCATTAATCAATTACGTGCCAAGAATTGGCAGTTCTATACTTTTATCGGTGCTGGTGGTGTAAGATTTATGTGTTCTTGGGGAACGACTAAGGAAAGAATTGATGAGTTGGTTGCAGATATTAAAGCTTCGCTTTAGTCAAAAGTCAAAAGTCAAAAGTCAAAACTAATCACAGCTAACTATCGATTACTACAAATGACCCATGACCACTGACTAGTACGGGCGGGTTTAGCAAAGAGATTAATGGCTTTGGCACAAAATTTTGGTCAAAACCCGCCCCTACAAATGACCAATGACAAATTACCCCATTAAAATCACGCGATTAATTACATGAATCACGCCGTTATCAGCTTCAATATCCGGTGCTAATACTGTGGCATTTTTGACTTCAAAGCCATCTGTACAATTAATCGGAATGGGAGAACCTTCTACCGAAATGACAGAATCAACTTTTGCTAAATCAGCTTGCATCAACTTACCAGAAACAACGTGAAAGGTTAAAATTCTTGCCAGTTGAGGGATATTTTGCAGTAAAGTTTGGATGGTTCCAGGTGGGAGTTGAGCAAAAGCTTCGTCGTTGGGTGCAAACACCGTGAAGGGACCAGGACTTTTGAGAGTGTCTACTAACCCTGCTGCCTGTACTGCCGCTACTAAAGTATTGAAAGAACCCGCACCAACAGCAATATCGACAATATCAGCCATGTATCTTACCTAGAGTATAAAAAAATGCTCGTATAGCAATTACCAATTACGAACATATCATAGGTAGGGACACATAGCTGTACGCTCCTATAAATTATATGTTATTCAAACGATAGAATTGACTCTACGATTATTCATTACTCAACTGCTTGGTTTTCACCTGTCGCCAGCGCATGAAAACGCCGTAATTGGGACTGAATAAAAAAGCTAAGGCAAATAATCCCGAAACAACTAAGACGATCGCGGGACCGGATGGTAAGTTAAAAAAGTAACTGAGATACATGCCGCTAATACTAGAAACAATCCCAATCGCCGCACCTAAAATCATGACTTGGTGCAAGCGAGTTACGAGTAAATAAGCTGTCGCCCCAGGTGTAATGAGGAGGGATAATACTAAAATTACGCCGACTGCTTTCATGCTGGCAACAATTGTTAAAGCAATTAATAACATTAAGCCAAAATTCAGCTGATTTACTGGTAAGCCAGCAGCTTGAGCGCCTAGCGGATCGAAGGTATAAAATAGGAGTTCCTTATATAAGAGGAAAACAATAATTAATACTATTGTGGCAATAATCGCCGTGTCCCGAACATCGTCAAAAGTTACGCCGAGAATGTTGCCAAATAAAAAGTGGTTGAGATCGATTTTATTCTGCTTCTGAATCGTCGTAATTAAGGTAATTCCTAGTGCAAAAAAAGCTGAAAAAACGATACCCATCGCTGCATCTTCTTTAATTGGGGATCGCGTGCGTATCCAAGCAATCAGCAGCGTACTAATTACCCCAGCAATAAATGCACCAACAAAAATATTTGCTCCAACTAAAAAGGCGATCGCCAATCCTGGTAAAACAGAATGACTGATGGCATCGCCCAACAAAGCTAAGCGTTGTACCATCAAGTAACTGCCGACGACAGCACACAACAAACCAACAAGAATCGCGACGACAAGCGATCGCTGCATGAACCCATACTGCAATGGCTCAATCAGTGCCTCAAGCATCAAGCAGCAGCTCCACTAAAATACATTACCTTACCACTGTAGGCACGATAAAGATTATCTTCAGTTAACACTGAAACGCGATCGCCTGTAGCAATTATCTCGCGATTGAGCAAAATCAAATCGTCAAAGTGCCGAATCGATTCTCCCAAGTCGTGATTCACAACTAATACGATTTTTCCAGCTTGGGCTAATTCGTGGAAAACATCGAAAATGACAGTTTGGGTTTTTTGATCGATCCCCACCAATGGTTCGTCAAAGCAAAATATTTCTGCTTCTTGAGTCAAAGCCCGTGCCAAAAACACTCGTTGCTGCTGTCCTCCCGATAGCTGTCCGATGGGGCGATTTTTATATGCGTCCATTCCCACCCGTTCTAATGCAGATTGGGCGACTTTACGACTGACAGTAGAGAAACGCTGGAATAAACCCGTTTTCTTGACTCTACCCATCATCACCACATCCCACACCGTAGCAGGATAAGTCCAGTCAATCTGCGATCGCTGGGGAACGTATGCAACTTTTTCCAACTGCTGCACCAACGGCTTTCCCTGGTATAGCACGTTACCAGTAGACAAAGGAACCAGCCCCAACATTGCTTTGATTAAAGTACTTTTACCCGCACCATTAGGACCAAAAACTCCTGTCAGTCTTCCAGAACGCACCGTACAGTTCACATCGCGTAGTGCTTCCTGCGTGCGGTACTGCACCCCTACATGGCTGATATTAATATTTGCGGCGCTGGCGATATTTCTATCCATTTTCTGTACGTTCGCAGCAGTTGGTACTAACCCATGAGTATTTATTCTGGGCTGGAGTTTCAAATGAAAAGTTTTCATAACACTAACTTTTTTTGTCTACTTTGAGCATACTGTAAAAATGAAAAGAATATGAAAACATCTATAAAAGGAAATAATGTTGAAGATAAGCGGGCGTAATAGAGTAGAGAGCAGGGAGCAGGGAGCAGGGAGCAGGGAGGTAAGAGAGCTGAGGGAGCTGAGAAAGCTGAGGGAGAAAAATGACTTACGACTTACGACTTACGACTTACGACTTCTCCTTTTGCCTCTTGCCCTTCTATCTAGTTGTAGCCAACCAGATGCAAGCCGCACCTCTCCAGAGATGGAGAAGCCGCAAGTGGTAGCAACTAGCACCATCATTAACGATTTGGCAGAACGGGTAGGAGGAGAAGAAATTCAACTGCGGGGAATTTTGCAGCCAGGGGACGATCCCCACGTTTACGAACCAGTCCCAGCCGATAGTCAGGCATTGGAAGATGCGGACTTAATTTTGTATAACGGCTACAATTTGGAGCCAGGACTAATTAAGCTGATGAATGCGGCAGGGTTGAAAGGGCGTAAATTAGCTGTGGGGGAAGTTGTGAAACCTTTACAGCTAGATAAAGGCAAAGGGGAAATCGTCCCCGATCCTCATGTTTGGGGCGATGTGGAAAATTCAATTCAAATGGTGAACAGAATTCGCGACGCTTTGATTGAATTGTCACCAGAAGATAAAGAGAAATTTACTCAAAATGCCGCAAAACTGATCGCCCAGTTGCAGGAATTAGATACTTGGATGACTCAGCAAATTCAAACCATTCCCGCAGAACGACGAAAATTAGTTACGACTCACGATGCATTTCAATATTTCGGTCGCGCCTACGGAATTGCGATCGCCGGGACTTTAATTGGGATCAGTACGGAAGAACAACCCAGCGCCCAAACTGTCCAAAAATTAGTCGAAGCCGTGAAAAAAGCTGGAGTTCCCGCGATTTTTGCCGAAACCACAATTAATCCTGCTTTAATTACTACTGTTGCTCAGGAAGCAGGAGTCAAATTAGCACCGCGCCAACTCTACTCTGACTCGATCGGCGCTGCTGGTAGTAATGGAGATTCTTATATCAAAATGATGGCAGCAAATACGCAAACGATTGTAGAAGCACTGGGAGGAAAGTATACGCCTTTTAAATCAGTGGCTGGTGGCTAGTGGCTAGTGGCTAGATGTTCACTACCAACTACCAACTACCAACTACCAATTACCAACTACCAACTACCAACTACCAAAATTCCGTGCATCAAGAAAAAAATATTCCTTCTAGCTGGCATGGCAATTTAGATATCGTGTATGCTCTGCGCAACGGTAAGACACAACCGATACGCGATCGCGTTCAAGCACCGTTAAAAGTGCAGCGTCCGTTTTACCCAGAAGGAGAAATTTGTCACACAGCAATATTACATACAGCGGGGGGAATTGTGGGGGGCGATCGCCTTTCAATTAACCTGCAACTCCAACCGCGATCGCAAGCTTTAGTCACCACAACAGCCGCGACTAAAATTTATCGCAGCAACGGTTTACCAGCTAGACAAACAGTCGAGATGCAGATCGATGCAGGTGCTTGTTTGGAGTGGTTGCCTCAAGAAACAATCGTCTTTAACGAGGCAAATTATCGCCAAGACTTGCGCGTGGAATTAGCCCCAGGTGCTAGCTGGTTGGGCTGGGAAATTACCAGATTTGGGCGCAGTGCTAGAGGAGAAAGATTTTTACAAGGAGAATGGCGATCGCACACCGAAGTCTGGCAACAAGGACAACCTTTGTGGATCGATCGGCAATGGTTGCCAGGAGAAGAGGCGGTTCTCAACAGTCCCCACGATTTAGCGAGACATTCCATCGTCGCCAGCCTCACTTGGATCGGATGCGAAGTCTCACCAGAATTAGTGGTGCAAGCGAGAGAATTATGGGGACAAGGTTCGGGAGTCGGGAGTCGGGAATCGGGAGTCGGAAAAGAGAGCAGGAGAGCAGGAAAGCAGGGGAGCAGAGGGAGCATTTCTAGCCACCAGTCACTAGCCACTCAACTACCAACTACCAACTACCAACTACCAACTACCAACCACGGAGTCACCCGTCTCCCACAGGGATTATTGTGTCGCTACCGTGGCTCTAGTTCGATCGAAGTACGACACTGGTTTACATCTGTGTGGCAGTTACTGCGCTTATCATTATTAGACAGGTCTAGCTGTTTACCTAGAGTTTGGCAACAATAAAAAGGACACTCAATGCAACTTACGCCACAGGAAAAGGATAAACTACTCATCTTTACCGCTGCTTTGGTAGCAGAACGCCGTAAAACTAGAGGACTAAAACTCAACTATCCAGAAGCAGTGGCGTACATTTCTGCTGCTATTCTGGAAGGGGCGCGAGAAGGGCGTACTGTCGCCGAATTGATGAGTTTTGGCGCAACTCTCCTGATGCGAGATGAAGTCATGGAGGGAGTACCGGAGATGTTAAATGAAGTCCAGGTAGAAGCAACATTTCCTGATGGGACAAAACTAGTTACCGTCCATAACCCGATTCGTTAAGTCGTAAGTCGTAAGTCGTAAGTCGTAAGTGAAGAAAAAACGATTGTGAATATATTACTAGCTACGACTTGTTCGAGCGGGAGGATGACTTTACACTTTGTAATTTTTTCTAAACTGAGAAGAGTAGAGGTATTGAAACACTCGAATTATGATTTTGCGCCCTCACGACCGGATCAAGTTAGACGATACCAATGACCAGCAGTTCTATTCTTTTCCGCGATTTGTCACCCATGTGGATGATAATTTCATTCAACAGCTAACTCAGCTCTACAGGGAACGCCTCAAACCCCAGACTCGGATTTTTGACATGATGAGTAGCTGGGTATCTCACCTCCCAGAGGAGATGGAATTTGCTCATGTAGAGGGACACGGGATGAATGAGGAGGAACTAGCCCGCAATCCTCGGTTGCATCATTATTTCGTGCAAAATCTGAATGAGAATCCTAAATTTCCGCTACTAGACCAAGATTTCGACGCAGTTTTGAATACTGTTTCAATCCAGTACTTGCAGTATCCAGAAGCAGTGTTTAACGAGATTCATCGGATTCTGAAACCGAGCGGAATTGTCATCATCAGCTTTTCCAACCGCATGTTTTACCAAAAAGCAATTCAGGCTTGGCGCGATGGGACGGAATCGAGTCGGGTAGAATTAGTCAAACAGTATTTTCGAGCTGTACCAGGATTCTCCGAACCCGAACTTATTGCCCATCAGTCCGGCACTAATAATTTCATCCAGTGGCTAGGTGTCGGTGCGAAAGATCCGTTTTATGCTGTCATTGCTCAGCGCATCTAAAATCTTCCGAAACTAAACCAAGCGATCGCCAGAATAAATGATAAGTGTAAGGAATCGAGCAGGAGGCGTTATGTTTTTTCGTCAAGGGCGTAAAATTTTAGTGGCGTTAATGCTGTCATTGTTACTATTTACTACGGCATGTACGGCTACAAAAACTCCAGGGCGGTTTGACCAAGCACAACAGGTCAGCAATCAGCAAAAAAGCGGTCAAGCAGTAGCAAAAGAGGCGACTCAGGGCAGCGAGTTCAATCGATTTTTCCCAGCCGCTAGCGGTGAATTTCAACGGGTTTATACTCAAGAGAAAAAAGGTTTTGCTGAGGCAAAATTGAAGAAAGATGGTAAAGATCTGGCAATGCTGTCTATTTCCGATACCAAGAGCTTGCCCACTGCCGCAGCAAAATTTAAGACAAGTACAAAACAAATTAACGGTTATCCTGCTGTAGAAGTTGGCACGACACAAACAGCAGTATTAGTGGGCGATCGCTATCAAGTTAAAGTATTATCTCGCGATCCATCTTTTACAGCTAGCGATCGCGAAGCTTGGTTAAAAAAATTCAACCTCAATGGACTCTCAAAATTGCAATAAATTAGTCATTCAGCGATCGCCAATGACAAATGACAAATGACAAATGACTAATCAAGGAGTTTAATATGAGCAAATCAATTATTGAGTTGGTAGACGGACTATCTACTAACAATATGACTGTTTCCATGCTGCGATCGCTTGATTTTGTGATTCCGGGGCAGTGGAATAATTTAGTTGGCTTTGAAAATACAATTCGTACCGTTACAGGCGAGATTGACGAAAGTATTATTCAACAAGTTGGCGAACGGGCAATCTATCTTTACAACGATCGCTCTCAAGGATATCAAAGAGCGATGTGGTTATATCAAACTGTAGATAGTACTGATAAAGCTCTAGGTGCAGCAGCTTTAGCAAATAAAGTTGGGGAAAAAATTCCGCTTTTAGGTTTCTTAAATAAAGTCACTCCTAAAGCTGATAAAGCCCAAACTATCGACTTAACTTTAAAATTAGTCGTCGAGTTGCTCGCTTTTTGTCAAATTAACGGTATCCCTGGCGATAGTATTGGTGATTTCGTCAATTCCCTGGCTGATTACAGCGGCGAATCTTTGATGCGCATGGTGGCTTTAGTTTGCGTCGATGGCTTGATTCCTTTTGGTCCTGATTTTATTCAAAAGGCTTTAGCAACTTTAGATAAAACGAGTCCCCAGGAATTAGAGAAAAACTCTACCTTCCAAAATATCAATAGCGATATTCCAGGGAGTAACTCCGCCAGTAAGTTGAACTTTATCGGCGAAAGTTTTAACTCTGTCACGGGGTGGATGAACGATTTAGTCGTTTCTCGTGGATTAACGCCGCAAAAAGTTGTCAGCAACCTACAAGGTTTTATCGAAGTTGCTGACGATAAGTTAGACTATCTTGCTGCTTTTCTGGATGTTTCAACTAATTATTACGAACATACAGGAACCCAAACCTTAGCGCGACGGTTAATTGAAAGAGCAGTAGCAGAAATATAAGTTTGATGTAGACATTTGTAGAGGCGTACGCATAGCGTCTCTACATTCCAAGCTTTTTTCACAAAATCTCTACAGCAAAGTCTCTCTGTAGGGGGATTGATTTTTAGCAATCGATCCTCTACATTCTCCTATCAATAAGTCTTGCTCGTATTCGCTATATCAAATTATACCAAACTAAAGCTAGTAGTAAATAATATGGAAGAAACATTTGAACTAACAGAATTACAACCTGAAGATTTGGAAACAATTAAAGTTGACTCTTTAGCAGAGCTAGACAGTTTAATAGCAGAAAAATTCAATCTATTCGTACGTCCCTATTCTACAGACATCAGAGCTGCATTAGAATTAGTGGCTTGGGATTTAGAAAATTCAGATGCACCTCACTTTGAGTTATTTCGAGTTGAGGAACATTCTTTACCAGGATTACCTTTTGTGGCTAGCTTTATCCCAAATGGCGTTTGGGGTTATGGTGAAACTGCGCCTCTAGCAATTTGTCAAGCAGCACTATTTCGACACAAACAAATTAAGTTTGAGCTATCAGTCAATTCGTATAGTAGCGAACGAACTTGAAAAATCGTCTGCTTCCTACTCCTTGCTCCCTGCTCCCTGCTATATATAGAGTGGCGGTACGCTTGTAAGGCTGTTTAAATGTCTTCTCTTCCTCACAACTTCCAAACCGACACACTCGCTAAAATTTTTCCAGTAGATGCGCTGACAGTACGTTTGTACGATCGCACTGATGAACTTACCACAGACGCAGCTAAGATCGCGCAACGCTATTTACAAAACTTACTGACGCAGCAAGATACTGCTACGGTAATATTAGCAACTGGCAATTCTCAAATTGATTTTCTCTCAAAATTGGTAAATTTAGGTGAGATAGACTGGTCGCGAATTGTCTTTTTCCATCTCGATGAATACTTAGGAATTAATGCTAACCATCCGGCAAGTTTTCGACGTTACTTACGCGAACGAGTCGAACAGAAAGTCAATCCAGCAGCATTTCACTATATTGAAGGCGATACCGTACAACCGCTAGCAGAATGCGATCGCTACACTAAGTTATTATTGTCACAGCCTATCGACCTATGTTGTTTGGGATTAGGAGGCAACGGACACTTAGCATTTAACGAACCATCAGTAGCAGATTTTCAAGATCCTCACTACATAAAACTCGTAAAATTAGAATTGTCTACCCGTCAGCAACAAGTTAACCAAGGCTATTTTACCAATATTGAAGTCGTACCACAATATGCTTTTACGCTGACAATTCCAGCAATTTGTTTAGCACAAAAAATATTTTGTTTTGCACCGGGAAAGCATAAAGCTAAAGCAGTGCAGCAGATGTTAGAAAAAGTAGTTTCTCCAGCAATTCCTGCTTCTGTACTGCGCGATCAAAGGGAAACGGCATTGTTTTTAGATGCAGATTCAGCTAACCTTTTAAGTCAGTCAAAAGTTAAAAGTTAAAAGTCAAAAACTTAAATTTAAGTTTTTGTACGTTCGGATTCTTGGACTGAAACCTACATAAACATGAAACTAATAACTGCTCGTGCGCTCCCTGCTCCCTATCAACTACGCAATGAATTTTACTCATAAAACGATTTTGATTACAGGTGCTTCTGCTGGCATCGGGCAAGCACTGGCGATCGCCCTAGCCGAACGTGGGGCAAAATTAGTATTGGCTGCAAGAAGTCAAACCGATTTAGCAGCAACAGCTAAAATTTGTCTAGAAAAGGGAGGAAATGCGATCGCTGTCCCTACTGACGTGACACAGCCGCAAGCTTGTCAGCACTTAGTTGAGATGGCAGTCAAAAATTTCGGTCAAATTGATATTTTGGTAAATAATGCTGGTATTTCCGCGATCGCTCGGTTTGAAGAAATTACAGACTTGTCGATTTTCGAGCAAATTATGCGGGTGAATTATCTCGGTGCGGTATATTGCACCCATTACGCCTTACCTTACCTGAAAGCTAGTCAGGGGCTGTTGGTGGCGGTTTCTTCGCTTTCGGGTAAAACAGGAATCCCCACGCGCTCGGCATATGTCGCCAGCAAGCACGCCATGCAAGGCTTTTTCGACACGCTGAGGATTGAATTACGGGGAACGGGAGTTGACGTTCTAGTTATCTCACCTGGATTTGTCGCCACTGATATCCGTCAACGCGCATTTGGTGGTGATGGTAAGCCGTTGGGGAAAAATCTGCGGGACGAAACGCAAGATACTATGTCTGTAGAAGAATGCGTGCGTCAGATCTTGGTAGGTATGGAACGACGACGGCGAGAAACAATTTTGACGCTGAAAGGACGAGTGTTACCTTGGGCAAGATTAGTCGCACCTGGGTTGGTAGATCGGATTGCTGCACGTTCGGCGCGGTTACAGTCTTAGTAATTGCATTTAAGATATTGTCACGCAAAGGCGCATACGTGGAGCGTTCTCGTAGAGTAGGCGCAAAGAAGGATGCTAAAGATATAGCTAAATATTGCTAAACCAGTGGGTGATTCCTTGGGCGATCGCGCTGGCTAGTTGTTGTTGTGCTTGCAGGTTGACAATCCATTCAAATTCGTAGGGGTTAATCATAAATCCTAGTTCTAATAATATTGTCGGGGCTGAAGCGGGACGAGTTAAAGCGAGGTTGTTCCAGTACAGTCCGTAGTCAGGGCGGTTCAGTTTTTGAACTAAATAACCATGTAAAAATCTGGCGAGATCGTGTGCTTGGGGATGATACCAAAAGGCGGCTAATCCTTGAGTTTTCATAGCATCGCCTGCATCTGGCAGAGCATTGTAATGTAGGGAAATTGCGATCGCAGGGTCAATTTTATCGATTATGGTTACTCGATCTGGTAACGATAAATCTATATCACTTTCCCGCGTCATGTAAACCGTAGCGCCGCGTTTTTCTAGTTGTTCTCGAACTAATTTAGACATTAGTAAATTGATATCTTTTTCAGGATAACCCGTTGGTCCCAAAGCCCCAGTTTCCTTCCCTCCATGTCCAGGATCGAGTAGTATTTTGATTCCAGCAAGAGGGGAGTTGGGAGTCGGGAGTCGGTAGGGGCGGGTTTCCAAACCCGCCCGTACAGGAGTCGGGAGTTGGGAGTCAGAAGCTTGTAATTTTGAATTTTGAATTTTGACTTGTCTCCCCGTCCTTGGTTGATGTCGCAGTGTCAATATCAAACTCGTACCGTCATACCTCAACTTATAGCCCCATTGCTGTTGAGATTTGAGGTTAAAAATATATTCCAAGCGATCGGGTGTGACTTGCTGCCAATCGAGGCGAGAAATAATTGGGTCGTCGTCGAAGCGGATTGTGTCGGTTTGAGCAGTAGTATTATGTAGAGTCAAAGTTAAACTGCGATCGCCTTGCTTGATACTCACGGGTACGGGGACTTGTAGCGGAAACACGATTTCTGTTGCCCCAGGTACGCGACGGGCGCTGACACTCCGAATTAGCGATCGCGGTGGGATCGCTCCTGGTATGATTCTAGTTTCCTTACTATTAATCCAACCGCCATAGTCTAAGCGCAACCATTCCCCTTCTTTGCCTGTAACTGCTGCCCGCGTACCCTTGGGTAAAGGTGTGAGGCGAGAGTAATCGGTACTTGCACCAGTTCGCGCTACTCCTTCATTTGCCGTGACTTCGACGACTGCTAAATTCGCGGGTGAGAGGATTGTAACTTTCCCTGGACTTGGTTGAGTCACAGTTTGACCGTTTAATGTTAGTTGAAACTGTGGTTGAATTCCAGAACCAGGAGTGAAACCGCCAGAAATAGCATTATTGCCATCTACGAAATTACCTAATTCTGGTAGAGTGGTACACCCTTGATATTGCCCAGATGTTAATTGGCGAGTTGGCTGATTTCGTCCGGTTAAAAGTGCAGAGTTAGCTGGCAGTTGTACTTGTTGTATTTGGGGAAAAAGGCGAATGTTATCTTTGCCCAATTGAACGGAAACTACAGATTGAGGAGGAGCGATCGCGCTAAAACAAACTAATTCTCCTGGCATTCTGGCTATATCGACATTAGGAGTCAAGGAATCTTTACCAAATGCCAATCCTACAGGTGGTACGGGGGTTGTATCCTGTCGCTGTACCTTTAATTGCACCTGTTGGTTTTGATATTGCAACGTAAATGTATTATCTCCTACCTGCAAGGGAAAACTAGGGGCAAAATGTCCGGCGCGACTGCGTTCTATCGGCTTACCGTTAACCAAAACTTTACCCGAAGGTGGTGCTGTTCCTACTAAAAAGATGCGATCTGCTACTGTTTGATGGTTCGCAGGGGGATAAACTACCGCTAGTGGCTGTTTTGCTCCAACCGGACGCACCATCAGCAGAATAAAGATAGTTCCGAGAAAGAATAATCCGAAAAGTTTTTTCACGCCAAAATAGGGGAATTAGGGAGTCGGGAGTCGGGAGTCGGGGATTTTGACTTTTGACTTTTGACTTTTGACTTAATCCCCAGCCCCTCGATAATATGTCACAATTATCGGGGTGAATGGCTGAAAGTTGCCCAAGATTAAGAAAAACTACTATGACTAAATTTGTGTTTGTGACTGGTGGCGTAGTCTCCAGCATTGGTAAGGGTATTGTAGCGGCAAGCTTGGGACGGCTGCTCAAATCGCGAGATTATTCAGTTTCTATTCTCAAACTCGACCCTTATATTAACGTCGATCCAGGTACGATGAGTCCCTTTCAACATGGGGAAGTTTTTGTCACCGAAGATGGCGCGGAAACAGATTTAGACTTAGGACACTACGAACGCTTTACCGATACTTCCATGTCGCGCCTCAATAGCGTTACGACTGGTTCGATTTATCAAGCGGTAATTAACAAAGAAAGGCGGGGCGATTACATGGGGGGAACGGTACAAGTTATTCCCCATATTACGAATGAAATTAAAGAAAGAATTCAGCGCGTTGCTAAAAATACGAATCCCGATGTTGTCATTACCGAAATTGGCGGTACGGTGGGAGACATCGAATCGCTACCATTTCTCGAAGCAATTCGCCAGTTTCGCAAAGATGTAGGGCGACAAAATGTATTGTACATGCACGTTACCCTCGTTCCCTGGATTCCTTCAGCGGGGGAAATGAAAACCAAACCGACACAACATTCTGTTAAGGAGTTGCGATCGATCGGGATTCAACCAGATATTTTAGTCTGTCGGAGCGATCGCCCCCTACCCGACGGTCTCAAAGCAAAAATGGCTGAATTTTGTGACGTATCTGTTGAATGCGTCATTAGCTGTCAAGATGCTAGCAGTATCTACGAAGTTCCTTTAACTTTAGAAACAGAAGGACTGGCACAGCAAACCATAGAATTACTGCAACTCGGACAACGCCAACCCGATCTCTCACAATGGCAAACTATAGTCCAACGTCAAGCCAACCCCACTCACCAAGTTGAAGTTGCAATTGTTGGTAAGTACGTGCGTTTAAACGATGCTTATCTATCGGTAGTAGAAGCTTTGCGCCATGCAGCGATCGCCACGAATGGCGAATTACACCTGCGGTGGATCAACTCGGAAGATTTAGAAATAGAAGGGGCAGACGCTTTACTACAGGGCGTTCATGGTATCGTCGTCCCTGGAGGCTTCGGCGTGCGCGGTGTAGATGGCAAAATTGCCGCTGTAGAATACGCCCGCGAACATCAAATTCCGTTCCTCGGTTTGTGTTTGGGAATGCAATGTTCTGTGATTGAATGGGCGCGTCATGTTGCACGTTTGGAAGATGCCCACAGTGCAGAGTTTGCCCCTAATTGTCAATATCCCGTAATAAATCTTTTGCCAGAACAACAAGATGTCGTCGATTTGGGTGGAACCATGCGGCTAGGGTTATATCCTTGCAGTCTCACACCCAATACCCTAGCGCACAGACTGTATCAAAAACCCCTAATTTACGAACGCCATCGCCATCGCTACGAATTCAACAACGCCTACCGCAATCTATTTTTGGAGTCGGGATACGTCATTAGTGGCACTTCCCCCGATGGACGCTTGGTAGAAATTATCGAACTGCCCAGCCATCCATTTTTCATTGCCTGCCAATTTCATCCAGAGTTTCAATCTCGCCCTAGTACACCCCATCCTTTATTTAAAGGGTTTATTGAGGCGATTTCTCGGCGATCGCAACCAGAGGCGATCGCGCCAACTCCAGTAGAAGTATCATAGAGCGGTTAGTAGAGACGTTACGTGTAACGTCTCTCAAAGTGGACATTATCTAGGCATTAAGCGCCGTCTGGGAGAAATTCCTGGGTTGATTACCGCAGCAAACTCTTCAGGGGTTAGTTTACCAATCTGAGCATCCAATTCGGCAACTGTGAATTTGTATCCTCGCTCAGCTGCAATTTGAATGAAAGCTTCTGGTTCAGTTGTAGCCTTGAGTTTAGCCTTCAATGCCTCATCTTGATGTATGGCTTTAAAAAAGCGGGCAGCATGTTCTTGGGTCATATAAATCTCCTGCTGTTAAAGAGCAATTAAATCTAGTGACTCATGAGCGAAGTTTGACAAAGTTAACTCCACTCCCCACCCAAACTGCGATCGCACCTAAATTCGCAAAGATTTTATCTAGCTGCTCCTGTATCTGTGAGCATAGACCCTTTTCTGAAAAAAATTCATCAAATCTTGATATAAATTAAAGTTGTTGGTAACAATGTAAACAAAAATTGGTTAACGGTTGACGGTTGACGGTTAACTGACAACTGACAACTGACAACTGATAACTGGTCGCTGGTCACTGATAAAGTGGTATTGCTGCTAATTCTGAAACAATCGTGAAAGCAATTACTCTCCTGGGATCGACTGGTTCTATTGGTACTCAAACTCTGGATATTGTGGCACAGCACCCCGACCAATTTCGGATTGTCGGGTTGGCGGCTGGACGCAACGTGGAAATGCTGGCGGCGCAAATTCGGCAGTTTAAACCGAGTATTGCGGCTATCTGCGATATGGATAAGTTATCAGAGTTGAAGGAGGCGATCGCAGATCTCGACCCACAGCCGATTATATTGGCAGGAGAAGAGGGTATTGTAGAAGTTGCCCGTTATGGCGATGCCGAAAGCGTGGTGACGGGAATTGTCGGCTGTGCGGGGTTGCTACCCACAATTGCGGCGATTGAGGCGGGTAAAGATATTGCATTGGCAAATAAAGAAACTTTGATTGCGGGTGGTCCCGTTGTCTTACCATTAGTAGAAAAACACGGAATTAAACTTTTACCCGCAGATTCGGAACACTCGGCTATTTTTCAGTGTCTTCAAGGCGTACCAGAACGCGGTTTGCGGCGAATTTTACTTACGGCTTCTGGGGGTTCTTTCCGCGATTTACCTGTAGAAAAGTTAGCAAATGTCACCGTTGCCGATGCTTTAAAACATCCTAACTGGACGATGGGACGGAAAATTACAATCGATTCAGCGACGTTGATGAATAAGGGATTGGAAGTCATTGAAGCTCATTACTTATTTGGATTAGATTACGATCGCATCGATATTGTCATCCATCCCCAAAGTATTATCCATTCTTTAATTGAATTACAAGATACTTCGGTATTAGCACAACTAGGCTGGGCAGATATGCGCTTACCGTTGCTATATGCCATGTCATATCCAGACAGGATTTATACTGATTGGAAGCAATTAGATCTCGTAGAAATTGGCAGTTTAACTTTTAAAGCCCCAGACCACGATAAATATCCTTGTATGCAATTAGCATATAGCGCGGGTCGTGCAGGTGGCTCGATGCCAGCAGTTTTAAATGCCGCTAACGAACAAGCTGTAGCCTTATTTTTAGAAGAAAAAATTCGCTTTTTAGATATTCCTCGCTGTATCGAACTCGTTTGCGATCGCCACTCTTCCGATAACTGTTCTACCCCATCTTTAGATGACATTGTAGCAGCAGATCGTTGGGCGAGACAAGAAGTATTAACAGCTAGCGAAGATCTGAGTAAAGACGATCGGTTAATTACTTTACGATAGATCGCTCGGCAAACTTTTGTTCATTTAAGCTGCCCAACTATAGGTTCAATCGTTTTGAATTTTAACTTTTAACTTTTGGCTTTTCCATGATTGAGTTTGCCATCAAGTGGGGTACGAAAACATTTCCTACTGAATATATTGCTCTATGTATCTCTATTTTGGCAGTGGTTGCTACTTGGGGAAATTTCTGGAACTCAAGAAGAACGTTTGCGGCGGCAAATTATCCTAAATTAAGAGCAGAACTCAACTGGCTGTCGAATCAAATCTTTCCTAGCTGTAGTTTGTTCAACGAAAGTGACAAAATTTCTGCTAACGATGTTCATATTACCGTGAGTGTTGCTCAAAGCGATCGCTGGTATTTCGATAGTGAAAGATGGTTTACTTACGAATACGCAGAATTAGCTAGACTCAAACCATTAGAAGGTTTTCCCCCTCCTCAAGAAGATGATTTGATTCAATGGTGTCAAACCAGAGGTTACAAACAAAGGTTGTTTATTCCATCCGAATCCGCACAACTGCAAGATATCGTTCGACAAATTTCTAATTCAGATTCCTATTACATTCGTCTCAAAGTAGCTTATACATCTAACGTATTTGGAGCTAATAAAATATGTAAAATTTCTCGAACATACAGAATAGAACGCCAGCAAAATATGCCAGAATTACCAGCGGGCGATCGCTTAATTTGGGAGACACGTCAAGAAACTCAAACTCTGCATCAAGATGAAATTTCTCCCAACTGATAGCTTATATTTATCACTCCATTTGGAATTATAAAGTATTTAGAGCTGGTTGCAATTGGGTAATCTTGAGGAGGGAAAAATGGAACTCAAATCTGTGGCAATGGAAATTCCTGAAGGTAGCAATATTATCATCGGTCACAGTCACTTCATTAAAACTGTGGAAGACTTATACGAGATAATCGTCGGGATCTCTGCCCAAGCAAAATTTGGCATCGCTTTCTGTGAGGCTTCTGGTTCCTGTTTAATCCGCACTGCCGGAAACGACAAAGAACTACAAGATATAGCTACTAAAAACGCTCAGGCGATCGCGGCAGGACACAGTTTCGTGATTCTGATGAAACAAGCCTACCCGATTAACTTCCTCAATGCAATCAAACAATGCCAGGAAGTCTGTAACATTCACTGCGCGACAGCAAATCCAGTAGAAGTCATCCTAGCAGAAACTCAACAAGGACGGGGAATCTTGGGTGTTGTAGACGGATTTTCCCCCAAAGGTGTAGAAAATGCTGAGGACGTACAAGCACGACAAAAGTTTTTACGCCAAATTGGATACAAGCTTTGAAAAAGTCAAAAGTCAAAAGTTAGAAGTCAAAAGTTAGAAGTCAAAATTTATCTCTCACTCTTGCCTAACTCACCAACTACCAATGACCTTAGTAAGTCGTAAGTCTTAAGTCAAAACCAATGACCAATGACGAATGACCAATGACAATATCTGAAGTGTCATAATACCGCTTTGGTAAAGGTAGGTAAATTAGGTTTAATACAAGGGATTAGTTTGCGCCTGCTAGTCTTTGTCTTTAGTAGCCGCTGCTAAATTATTGCTTCTGTGTCATACTTAACGGGGCAAAACAGGCGCGATGCAAAACTCTTATATGCATCATAATTTTAAATTGCAAAATTATGAAATAAGAACCCGAACGCATTGAAGGACGAGACGTGTAGAAGTATAAAAACCTATGCAATTGGCTAAACCAGCCGCGAAATCTTAGAAGAATATTACAGTAGTAGAAATTCTCGGCAAAGGAATAGTTAATATCTTTACAATACAGCTTTAAACCTGGCGTGCGGCGTACCTGGAGGAATGTTAAGTTGAGTTACTTCCAAGAAGCTAAAGCATATTTCATAGCAAGTCATCAGAATCCGATCAACATATTTTTACATCATTTAACAGTCTTACTAGCGATATCGGCGGTTGTATTACTGTTCTACGATTGGCGTTGGACGCTAGTTTGTCTGCTACTGACACAAGTATTCGCGATCGGCGGACACGCATTATTCGAGAAGAACAAACCAGCTTTTGTCAAGTACCGCAGCGGAATTATGATTCCCGTTTCAATTTCTTGGTCGTTCGAGAATTTATTTGGCTTGCGTCAACTTTGGAGCTACTTTCAAAGCAAAAATCGCAAGAATCTCGAAAAAAACGCTTAAATCTACACTATTCCCGTACGGGCGGGTTTTGTATGAAAACTTATTGCTCTGTTTGTCAACCTTTTGCTAAACCCGCCCCTACAAATCCATTGCCCCTGTACGGGCGGGTTTCGATTGAGGATTTATTGCTTTGTCTGTCAGCCTTTCGCTAAACCCGCCCCTACAACTTCTTGCTTCACTCACAACCATTTCGAGGAAAAAACATGTATCAAGGTTTACCAGTTATTGATGCAGATGCCCACAAGCTTGAAAATCCCTTAGTCATGCGGGATTATCTAGAGCCAAAGTATCGCGATCGCGTGGGGATGGTAATCGATAGTCTGGGCGATCAGCGGGCGCGGGTAGTAGATTTTAACCCCGCTACGGGCAAAAACGATCTAACGCGGATGTTTCCCCAGCCTCAAGGCATGGGGAAAGGTGGATTTCGCAACTTACACCCGACAACAACTTTGGGCGCAACATTCAACCGCCTGCGGATCGAAGATATGGATCGGGAAGGGGTAGACGTACACGTAATTTTCGGTACGTTCAACCTGACATTTTCTAGCATTTTAGATAAAGACTTAGCGATCGCCCTGTGTCGTGCTTATAACGACTATATTGCCGAAGATTGTCGTCCTTATGGCGATCGCCTCAAACCAATTGGTGTCATACCTCTACAAGATGTCGATGCGGCTGTCGCCGAAATGCGTCGCTGCGTCAACGAACTAGGGATGATTGGCGTTGGTGTCGCCCCAAATATGCCCATTCCTCACCCGAAAGCTCCCCAAGCTTTCCCCGATATCCGCAGTTGTAAGCCAATCAGCCATCCTGACTTCAGACCAATTCTACAAGCAGCAGTAGATTTAGATATTGCACTGGGAATTCACGGTGGTCCAGGTTCTTACATGATGGGCGGAATTTCTGACTACATGGAAACTTTTGTCCTGACTCACATCTTCGTCCAACGCAACCAACAGCAGCACGCTTTGGCGCGGATGGTATTTGATGGGGCATTTGAACAGTTTCCCACCTTGCGGGTTGGCTTTTTAGAAGGTGGTTGTGGCTGGTTGCCCGATCTCGCCCATTCTTTCCACGAACATTGGGAAAAACGCATCCGCGATTTCGATCCCAAAAATCCTTATCGTCCTTCGATGATGGATGTCACAAAATTGATGCTGCAAGAGCGCAAAGGACGCGATCGCGCTAACATCATCAACATGACCAAGAATCTTTTCGATCTGTTGTGGAATGCCGAACACGATCCTACCAAGATCGATGATGCGAGTCTTTACGAGCATTATGACCTGCGCCATCGCGACCCGATGGAATATTTTGAACGGGGACAAATCTTTACTTCCTTTGAATCCGACGACCCCGCACCCGCCTACTTACCCGTAGCGATGGGAGAGATTGGCAAGCGCCTAACTTGCTTCTCTGGAGACTACGGACACTGGGATGGTGTATTGGAAAACTGCGTTAAAGATGCGGCGGAAGTCGCTGAATACGATCGCGAACACTTAGGGCTATTGCTAGGAGGTAATGCCCTAGACTTATATGGCGATCGGCTGCGTCGTTCTCTCCCTAGCTATCTGATAGAACAAACTGCTGCTAGCGTCAGCTAACCGATCCCCCCTACCCCCCTTAAAAAGGGGGGAATTAATTCTTAGTCCCCCTTGCTAAGGGGGATGTAGGGGGATCTAAATCTCAGTCCCCCTGGCTAAGGGGGATTGAGGGGGATCTCATATCAGTGTGGAGACTACCCTACCTTGCATTTGCGTAATTTTTAGTATTACTGGGTTCAACAAAGTAACACAGGCTGCTAAAGTAATTTCAACTAGAACCTGCTTGTAAATAAAATAAAACTAATTATTTGCAGTTTTACAACAGAACAACTTAAAGACAATAAGAACAATCGTGCAACCATTTTATGGTGCAAGGGGTGGCGTTAAATGCGAGTTTTACTCCTATATCCTCTTTTTCCCAAATCATTTTGGTCTTTTGACAAAGCGATCGAACTCATTGGTCGTAAAGTGGCAATGCCCCCACTAGGACTAATTACAGTTGCCGCAATCCTGCCTCAAGAGTGGGAATTTCGTCTAGTAGACCGTAGCGTGAGATCTGAAACAAAAGCAGACTGGGAATGGGCAGATTTGGTCATCATCTCCGGCATGATCGTCCAGAAACCAGATATGCTGCATCTCATTAGAGAAGCAAAGCGACATGGAAAATTAGTCGCCGTTGGTGGTCCCTACGTCACCTCCGTACCGGAAGCAGCCAAGGCAGCTGGGGCAGACTTTTTAGTATTAGATGAGGGCGAAATTACTCTACCCTTGCTAGTAGAGGCATTAGCAAGAGGCGAGACTTCTGGTACTATCCGCTCTAACGGTGAAAAGCCCGATGTCACGACCACACCAGTTCCCAGGTACGATCTGCTAGATTTAAGTGCCTACGCTGATATGTCCGTACAATTTTCGCGAGGTTGCCCCTTCCAGTGCGAATTCTGCGACATTATCGTGTTGTACGGACGCAAACCCCGTACCAAAACACCACAGCAGCTATTAGCAGAGTTGCAAACTCTGTACGATCTGGGCTGGCGGCGATCGATATTTATGGTGGATGACAATTTCATCGGCAATAAACGCAATGTCAAGCTGTTATTAAAAGAACTTGGTCCTTGGATGGCAGAAAAAGGATATCCTTTTAGCTTTTCCACCGAAGCATCGGTAGATTTAGCCCAAGATGAAGAACTTTTAGATTTGATGATTGCGGCTAACTTTAACGCGGTATTTCTAGGAATTGAAACGCCAGACACCGATAGCTTAGAACTAACACAGAAATTCCAAAATACTCGCAATTCCCTGATTGAATCAGTGCAAAAAATCAATCGAGTGGGATTGAGAGTGATGGCTGGTTTTATTATGGGCTTTGATGGCGAAAAACCTGGAGCAGGCGATCGCATTATCGATTTTGTGGAAGCAACTGCAATTCCTCAAGCTTTATTTAGTATGCTGCAAGCCTTGCCAAATACTGCTTTATGGCATCGTCTCCAAAAAGAAGGGCGTTTACTCGAAGGCAGGGGAGTAGCAAATATTCACCAAACAACCCTGATCAACTTTATTCCTACCCGTCCCGTAGAAGATATTGCCCACGAATATGTCAGATGCTTTTGGGAACTGTATGAACCCAGTCGCTACCTAGCCAGAGTTTACCGCCACTTCCGTTTCATGAACCCGAAACCTCTGAAGAAAAAGCTGCGGATGCCAGGATTGATTGAAATTCGCGCCATATTAACTATCTGCTGGCGACAGGGAATTAAGCGAAATACGCGCTGGCAATTTTGGCAGCAATTATTTTCAATGTTGCGGCATAATCCTAGCGTGTTTGAGTCATATATCATTAACTGCGCCCACTTAGAACACTTCGTCGATTATCGCCAAATCGTCCGCGATCAAATTGAGTCACAACTAGCAGAACTCGCAGCCGTAGAAGCTAACATGCAACCCCAAAAAGCAGCGTAGAGAATTCGGAATTCGGAATTCGGAGTTCGGAATTATCTAGCCACTAGCCACTAGCCACTGATAACTGACAATCTACCTGTAGGCTAGAAGCAATTTTTGGTGAAATCCGCTACTGTGTGGCTAGTTTCATCAATTTTGGCTAAAAAGCGTCATGGTTCCCATCCGCGATAACGTCCCGACGAAGATCGTTCCCTACGTCACTTATGGACTGGTTGCAGCTAATATTCTCGCCTTTATTTACGAGGCAGATTTGCCACCGCAACAATTAGATGGTTTTTTTCATCTATTTGCTGTCGTTCCTAGAGAGTTAACAGCTAGTTTTGCAGGAATTACTGTAAATCAACCCGTACCAGAGTGGATTACCCTCGTCACCTCCCAATTCCTCCACGGAGGATTGCTGCATTTGGGAGGCAATATGTTGTTTCTCTGGATTTTTGGCAACAACGTTGAGGATCGTTTAGGACACGTCAAATATCTAATTTTTTATCTTGCCTGCGGCGTATTGGCAGCGCTGGCACAATGGTTCTTTTCTCAATCTTCCGGTATTCCTTCCTTGGGTGCAAGTGGGGCGATCGCTGGAGTGATGGGTGCGTATATTCTCCGCTACCCCACGGCTGAAGTTCTGACTTTGATTCCACTAGGATTTTTCTTTCCCGCCGTCCGCATCCCTGCTTTTTATTTTCTCGGATTCTGGTTTTTGCAACAAGCTGCTTACGGTGTGGCGAGTTTAGAAGCTCGAACTAATATTGGCATGGAAAGCGGCGGTATTGCGTATTGGGCGCACGCAGGCGGTTTTCTGTTTGGTGCTGTTCTCGGTTTCTTGTTTGGAATGCTCAAATCAGATCCTCAAGACCAGTATTCGCAGTACAGTTGATAGTTATCAGCTGTCAGTTATCAGTTATCAGTGAAGGCGCGATTTATTGCGTCTTTATTTTTGATAAAAAATAGAAAAATTAAACTAGAGAAAGCACTAACAAAAGTGCTTCGATATTGTGTTTCACAAATGACTAATGACCAATGACCAATAACAAATTACTAAGAATTCTAGAACCGGAAGTGATGGACTCTTGGGAGGAAACAGTTGAATACGATGCAATGGATTTTGTAGAAGTCAACACTGCTTTTGCTCAAACCGCAAGTGAGTTATGTCGGTTGGACACAGCTAAAGTTCTCGATGCGGGGACTGGTACAGCTCGAATTCCAATTATTCTCAGTCAAATGCATCCTCATTGGCAAATATGGGGGATTGACTTGGCAGAAAATATGTTGAAATTAGGTTTTCAGAACGTTAAAGACGCAGGCTTGCAAGATCGAATTAGTTTGGAAATAGTAGATGCTAAGCGCCTACCTTATCCTGACGATTATTTTGAGCTGGTTATTTCTAACAGCCTCGTTCACCACTTACCGAACCCCTTGCCCTTTTTGCAAGAACTCAAAAGAGTATTGCAACCCAAAGGAGCCATTTGTATTAGAGATTTAATTCGTCCAAGTGATGCAGCGACTATAGATCGGTTAGTTGAAGGAATTGGTATGGAATACAGCGATCGCCAGAAAGATTTATTTCGCGATTCTCTGCACGCAGCTTTTACAATTGATGAGGTCGAACAACTCGTCACTCAAGCCAAAATTCCAGGTGTGAGGATTTATCAATCGAGCGATCGCCATTGGACTGTAGAGAGGAGTTGGAGACAGTAACCAGTGACCAGTAACCAGTTCACTGTCAACTGTCAACCGTCAACCAGCAACTACCCGTTACCTATTACCCATTACCACTGACAACTGATAACTGATAACTGACAACTGATAACTGAAAAAGTGGATATTTACAAATCTGCAATTAGACCGTTTCTATTTGATGGAATTAAAGCCGATCCTGAGTGGATGCACGATCGCGTCATTCGTTCTTTAGATTGGCTAGATCGAAATCGCGCTCGTCCCGGCGTGAAACAGACTTTAGCACAACTGCAAAAATCTACAGGTTTGCAAGACAAGCGATTGCAACAGCAACTTTGGGGAATCGATTTTCCTAATCCTTTGGGATTAGCTGCTGGGTTTGATAAGGATGGGGTAGCGGCTCATATTTGGTCGAATTTTGGTTTTGGCTTTGCCGAAATGGGGACGGTGACATTTCATCCTCAACCAGGAAATCCTCGTCCGCGCCTATTTCGATTGCCCCAAGACTTTGCCGTTCTCAATCGCATGGGTTTTAATAATCATGGCGCAGCAGTGATGGCGCAACGATTAGCTGAGAATAACAATTCTCCTACTCTCAGACCAATACCACTAGGCATTAATTTAGGAAAATCGAAAATTACTCCCTTAGAAGCAGCCGCAGCCGACTATCTCGACAGTTTTCGGTTGTTGAAAGCCTGGGGTGACTATTTCGTGGTAAACGTCTCATCTCCAAATACTCCAGGGTTGCGATCGCTCCAAGATGCGGCTCAGTTAGGCTTAATTTTAGATGCCTTACAACAGGAAAATCAGGGAAAAAAACCGATTTTAGTGAAAATTGCTCCCGATTTAGAGTGGGAAGCGATCGCCGATATCCTTGAAATTGCCCAAACTTATCAATTGGCTGGAATTATTGCTACTAACACCACGATCCGCCGGGATGGATTGAAAACGCAGATAATTGCCAAAACTGGCAAATCGATTGTCGAAGAACCTGGAGGAATCAGCGGTTTACCCGTACGCGATCGCTCTACAGAAATTATTCGGTTTATCTACCAACAAACTCAAGGACAGTTACCAATTGTTGGTGTCGGCGGAATTTTTACGGCTGAAGATGCTTGGGAAAAAATTATCGCTGGTGCTAGCCTGATCCAGGTTTACACCAGCTGGATTTACGAAGGAATCGGTATAGTCAACTGCATCCTCGCGGGATTGCTGCAAAAAATGGCAAAACACGATTTAAACTGTATTTCCGAAGCTAGAGGAAGTCAGTTATCAGTTATCAGTGACCAGTTATCAGTGACGAAAGAGAGCAGGGAGTAGGAAGTAGGCAAGAAATTACTTCCGAAGCGCGCACAAATGACCAATAACCAATAACGAATGACTAAATTCGATAAAACTCCTTAGTTTCAGCCGAAAATCCCCAGGAAATGCCATCAGGATCGCGACTGCGAGTCCACTCAGGGAAATCTGGATCGTCTCGCCGCTTATATACAGTGCTGGAATAAACATTCAGTCGCTTAGCCAGTTCTGACTGGATCAGGGTTTGGGGTAAAGGTTGATTTTGGTTGTGGGATATTGATTGTTCTGTAGCTGCTGCGGTGTCGTCCGGTTGTGGCAATTGTATGGAGGTCGCGCTTTCTGGAGCATTAGGAGTAGGAGAAAAAGCTGAGACAGTTTCTAACGGAAGCGATTCGGCTTGCTTAACTGACTGCGAGGCAATTTGCTGAACATTCTGAGCTTTTTCTTTTGCTGGCTCTAGCTCCTTAAGCGGTTCGCTCTTGTCCAGCATACTGCCTAAAGTGCTGGAGGTGATAAAGTAATAGACTGTCCCTAAGTCTTTGTATTCTTGTCGCTGAGCGCCAAATTCGGCTGCTTTACTATCTAAATAGTATTTAGCTGTAGCAGCAGACAAATTTGCCTTGATTGCTAAATCTAATGGTGCGATCCGACCTTGATTAGCTTGAATGACTTGCAAAAAAATGGGATTAACTTGCCGACTCCATTGTTGCCACTGATAGTACTGCCATACTTTATAACCAATACTAAAGATTGCTAGCCCTAGCAGTAAAGGCCAAGTTGTAAAGAAGATGACGATCGCAAATGCTATCGGCAACAGCAAAATCAGAAAACCATCGACACCTCTTTCTAAAGATTTTTCTTTCATTGCAATTTGGCAAAAAGATCCACTTGTTGGCAAATTAATCATAAACTTGGCAAAAGTAGAGCGCAATTTTTGTAACTCTTAACAATTGCGATCGCCTTGGGCTTTTTTGCCAATGGCAAAATTAGCAACTATCTACAGGGTGATTTTATAAATACAAAGGTGTTTCATGCGGCATTTCTACATCTGTCAAACCTAGTAACGTGACTTCCCAAACAAGTCGAGGCTGGGCATAACAGAGTAAGTAACGCCTAGTTGTCTCCAGTTTTTCCAAGGGAAAGTGCTGCATCTCGCTAGCCAAAAACTTTTGCCAATAGCAATACTGAAGATAGTCTACCAACCAAATCTGAGTTTCTAAATCCAGAGTGCGATCGATTTGACGCGCAAGATCTAAGGCTTCATGGCAAGATGGAGGAATCTGCTGAAGTTTTGCCAGTAATTCAGCCGGAATTACCTCTAGCTTTTGCCAAGCCGCGATCGCTGCCCCTGGACTGCCCTGTGCTAGTGCCAAAATAGCTGGTTGGCTCAAAATATGCGCGTAGCCGACTTGTTGGAGTACTTGAGCTAAAGATTGAGAGTCCAAACGATAAAAAGGAATGCGCTGACATCTCGATACCAGCGTTGGTAATAACGATGCAGTAGAGGGAGCGATCAACACAATTGTCGCCTGTCCTGGCTCTTCCAGGGTTTTTAACAGCGCATTTGCCGCTGCCTCTGTCATAGATTCGGCTGATTCGAGCGCGACTACAGCACGAGGTGCTTCCAGAGGTGGACGACTGAGAAATTGCTCGATGTGGCGAATTTGTTCGATGCGGATAACTGGTGCTGCTTTGCGTTTTTCTTCAGGTTGCGGCGGTTCGATCCACAAAACATCGGGGTGATTGCCCAACTGCAAGCGCTGGCGAACTTGTTGCTGCTTGGAATCTGGAATTTGAGAGCAGAATAATTGTTCTACGAAGTATTTAGCTGCCATGCACCTTCCCACACCCTCCGGTCCCGCAAACAGGTATGCTGGAGCAACGCGATTTTGCGCGATCGCTTGAGTCAATAATTCTACTGCTTGATGCTGTCCGATAAGTTGGGCAAAAGCGGTCATGGAAAAGTCGTATCGTAAGTCGTAAGTAACTGCTCCCTGATAACTGATAACTGTCAACTGTCAACTGTCAACTTTGTATGGCTGGTTGGCTGCCGGGATCGTTGTCGGCTGATAACTGATAACTGTCAACTGTCAACTGTCAACTGTCAACACCTGCCAGACGATCTTGGGATGGTAGAAGGCAAGAGGCGATTTGAGCATTTGCCCTACCTCCAACACTAAAGCATGTAGTTCTGGTCTAGAACTCGTACCTTTCATCAACTGCCGATTATACCAACGCATGAACTTGCCTAACTTGCCTGACGACGATTTATTTGAATTGTTAGTTGGGTGTTGCTCTGTTTTGGGAAAGCCTAAATCTTGAGTCGTTGCTATAGTCCAAGCTAAAGCAGTCGTTTTAGCTAGACGTTTTTGAAAATCTGAAGCGTCTAAATCTAAAACACTTACACGAGAGCCATATCCTTGCTTTAACCAGTCGCGTAATGCGATCGCTCCCATAGCGCTAATTGTCATCCCCTGCCCATAAATCGGACACAGGGCGCAGACTGCATCGCCTAAAGCAATAAAACCTTGCGGTAGCTTGATTTTTTCGTAGTGATACAATCTGTTAGCAGTCGCACGATGAGCGTAGGTAGGCGATACAGGCTCGGCAGATGCGATCGCCTCGTAAAATCTCTGACTGGGTAGACTGCGGGCAAATGCTAAAAAGCCTTCATCGTCTAATGGTGGAAAATCTTTGTTGTAGCCGCCTAGTGTAGCAATCCATTCTCCTCCCTCAATTCTGGCTAAATATCCCAGCCTTGTATTATCCGGTGGCGATTGAGAAATTAACATTATCTTCCAATCTGCATCAAATCCTGCGGGAGCGCGGTAGCGGCGCGTTGCATAACCGAGAAACGGATTGACAACGGTTTCAGGTGGTGGGGTAAATCCCGCGCTTTCTAGCCACTGTGGTGCTTGGGAACGACGACCGCTAGCATCGACAATTAATGTGGCGACTAGTTCGCTTTCCGTGCCTTCACCGACCGGACGTAAGCGAATACCTGTAACGCGATCGCCATGAGAATCAAGCACCAAACCCGTTGCGCGATGTTTGGCAATAATTTCAATATTGGGTATTTCTAAAATTCGCCGTCTAATTGCCCACTCTAGCAGGGGACGGCTGCAAGTGCAGGAAATAATTTCTGAGGCAGATGTCGTGTTGGCACTCCAGTCACCGTAGGTAAAGTGATGAAACTCCCGCAACCAATCAATTGATAGTGCATCAGCAGTAGAGAGTTCAGCACCGATTCCCGGAAAAAGTTCTTCTAATATTCTGTACCCTTTGGCAAACAAAACGTGAGGTTGTACTGATTGGGGTACGCCTTTTCTAGGTTGAGGCTGGCTGGGTAGCATATCTGTATCGACGATCGCGACAGTCGCGAAATCATCTGCTAGTACCCGTGCAGCCAGCATACCAGCAATGCTCCCTCCTATGACAACAGCACGATCTTGCCCGTGTCTCCGTTTTGAGTTCATCATCGCAGTATTTCGGCTAAGTGTTGGCGCAAAATCGTCTGAATCTGTTGACGAACTTCGCTTTCACTCAAGCTAGCATCAACTCGTACAATGCGGTGTGGATCTTGTCGAGCTAATTCTGAATATCCCTGTTGAACGCGACGATGAAAAGCGATCGCCTCTTGTTCGATGCGGTCGTTGCTTCCCCGTCCTTTAGTTCTCGCTAAACCGACTTTTACATCGAGATCTAACCAAATTGTTAAGTCGCTTTCCAGTCCCGCAGTGGCGATCGCATTGAGTTGATGGATTAAATTTAAATCTAAACCGCGACCGTAACCTTGATAAGCAATTGTGGAATCAGTGTAGCGATCGCACAGGATAATCGTGCCAGAGGCGATCGCGACCTTGAGCGTTTCTTCTACATGCTGGGCGCGATCGGCGGCGTACAATAACAATTCAGTCGTGCTGAATATGGGTGCTTCATCTCTAGATTCCAGCAGCAAAGAGCGCAGTTTTGCCCCTAATTGAGTCCCCCCTGGTTCCCTCGTTACGATGACATCTCGCTTAGGAGTCGTAGAGCTTAAAATTTCCCGCAGCCAGGATTGTGTGGCTTGAATTTGTGTTGTCTTGCCACTACCTTCAACACCTTCAAATACAATCAGTTTGCCTGGTAAGTTCAAATTCGTTCTTTATCAGGGGTAAGGGAGCAGGGAGTAGGGAGCAGGTGGCAAAATTATTTGTTAGCAATAACAGCTTTGAGACTGCGGCAGAATTCGGCGATCGCGGCGAGTCCTTGCTCTGGTGTCCCTTCAGCTAGACGCTTCACTATGGCACTACCCACAATGACTGCATCTGCACCCCACTGTTTTACTTGTGCTGCGTGTTCTGGCTGAGAAATGCCGAAGCCAATTCCTATTGGCTTATTGCTCATCTGCCGAATTTGGTGTAATAAGTCCTGCACTCGTGCTTCTAATCCAGTTCTGATCCCAGTAACGCCAGTCACGCTCACCAAATAAATAAATCCTTGGGAATGCTGTGCGATCGCCTCAATTCGTTCTGCCGAGCTGGTAGGAGCTACTAATAGTATGACTTCTACACCGTATTGAGTAGCCACCTGCAACACGTATTCCGCCTCTTCTAGAGGCAAATCTGGTATGACTAATCCTGCTACACCTGCTTGAGAGATCTGTTGAAAAAACGACTCGATTCCTCGGTATAAAATCGGGTTGTAGTAAGTAAATAAAATAATTGGCGATCGCAAATCTGACTTGACAGCCGCGACTATCTCCAATACTTGCTCTAACTTTGTTCCCCGTTGCAAAGCGCGGGTAGCTGCTGCTTGAATCGTAGGTCCATCAGCCAGTGGATCGGAGTAGGGAACGCCCAACTCTATGAGATCTGCACCTGCCGCATCCAAAACCCGTAGTGCCTCAGCGGTCGTTGCTAAGTCAGGATCGCCAGCTGTAATAAATGGGATCAAGGCACACTCTTGGCGATCGCGCAAAGACTTAAAACACTCGGAAATAGCAGTCATAAATTAGGGGTTACGAATTAATCTTTTCTTCTTTTTCCAATTCAGCTTGCAGCTTTTCCAGTTCTTCTGGTGAGAGTTCGTCTAACTTTTTTTGCCAGAAAGCTTCTTCATAGGCGCTTCGCTGCTGGTGATAGGTCATCTTCTTCCCCATCACGCGAAAGACATAACTTAGCAGCCATCCAATCAAACCACCTACTAATAATAGCTGGCTCCAGACACCAGCTTCTAGATTATCTAAGCCAGCAACTTTTAAGGCAATGTATGCCAAGCCTCCAGCAGCAAAAACTCCTAGAGTCACTCCGATCGCGTCAATTCGTCGCATTGCAACTGTGTCAATCACTCCTATGTCATTCTTTACCTACGTCTGAATTTGGCGGCGCTTGGGTCGAAAGTTGAGGAAGGGCGATAAAACCAATAAACCTGGGAAGAAGAAGAATACCATAAAGTACATAAAACCGCGCTCGAATGAAGTAGCCGTATACCACCTGAGATTTAAGTAGAGCAATAATGCGATCGGGACGACAAGCAAGTATGCTCCTGCCAAAGCTAAATACAGTAGGGCTACCATCATAAATTTTTTCCCAACTAGGTATAAATGAACGAGCGATCGCCTGAGGCGAGTTCTTTGTTAACTAAGGTGTATTCCCTGTTTTTAGATATTGTACCGCTCTTCAGTTATCAGTTATAGCAATTCTCGATTGCGTGCATGACATCTGTAGGGGCGCACAGCCGTGCGCCCCTACGGTCGTGTGTTTTATCCAATTGAAAACCGCTATTATCAGCGATTGGTGAGGTGAGTGGCGAGTGGCGAGTGGCGAGTGATAAGTTATTCCGACTGACGAATTTTCCCTTGTCTCCCCCCTCTCCCTTGTCTCCCCCTCTCCACACCTACTTTCTTTTTTTAGTTGCATAAATTTCCCTTTAGTGCTGGAATAGTAAAGCGGGGTAGACAACCCTGTCACAACTCACACTAATAGCCAAGGGGGCGTGGCGGAATGGCAGACGCTACGGACTTAAAATCCGTTGACCTTAAACGGTCGTGAGGGTTCAAGTCCCTCCGCCCCCATAAGGCACTCTCAAAAACCTATGCTAGTAGCGTAGGTTTTGTGCTGTAATTACGTATTTTCTCCGATCGCAATTGCCTGCAAATTTTTCCATTGGAATATCCATCGCTATCGCGGGATATTACTCAGAAATCTTCCTTTCTCGAATAAATCCATCTGTGATTTTACGGATGCTGGTTTACCACATATTTACGATAAAATTACACAAAAATACTCTACTGTGCTAAAACTTTTTAAACTATAGTTCATAGTAGATAAAACTTGATTTAAGGGCGACCAAAATCGCTTTATACATGGAAAGGCATTGTATGGTTAAGCCTACTATCTTCGGTGCTGCTGGTTCGTCCAGCGAAGCACAAACTGCAAGCAATCTTACCTCGCGGCAAACAAGCAACTTTGAAGAAGCACAGGAAACTATATATGCTTACTTGTTAGATATTATTAAGCAGTGGTCGCCTGAAAATGTTTTGAAAGAATTTCGGCATTTATTTATTCAAGATGACGATCCGCTCGACTCCAATGTCATCCGCTGTATCTACGAGATTGTGTTTGCCAACGATCGCCAAGAATTTCATTATACGCTCAAACGCTCGTGTTATATTCTCGTCAATAACTGGGTTTCTAAAAGAAAATTTAAATACATCCAACAGCTACTGGAAATTTTAAACGATCCGATTACTAAGCGAAAGTCTCTTTCACCAATGGTCGACCGCTTAAGAGGTTGGATACAAGCTTTTGCTAAAAGCGACGATTATCAAAAATTAGAATTGTATGCTCAGGCTAAATTTCAAGAACACGCTCGTTGGAATTCTCGCTACGCGCCAATCTTACTCTCAACTCAATACAACGACCTAAGAAACCCAATCGAACAGCGAGAAGCAGCTAGAAATAGAGCGTTACAACTGCGGTGTAGATTCAAGTTTGACTTGGCGATGTATATGGCACGGTTTGAATCTGCTGGAATCGACAGCCAAATTCAAAATCCGACAGATGTGGAGGATGATATTCTCCGAATCATCAAGCTTATCGTAGCTAAACGCGATACTTATAGCTATACAAACATGGCTAACGTATTTAGCAAAACAACTCAAGCGCAGAACTACAAAAAGTTCAAGCAAAGCTTAAAAGACTATCTACTTTGCTATGGAGAAAGTCAAGAGTTTTCTGATACATTAAAACTCAACTTATGGCATAAATTAGATTCGTTATATGAAACCTGGCACGATCAAACACTAACCGATACAATGTTGCTAAAAACATGTAACAAGTTGATCGACTATTTAACAACAGATAAGCGAAAACAGCCTTCACCGCTACTAGAATCATTAATATCACAAGGTAATCCGCTTACGGTTGTCATCCTGTTATTAAAGATTGTTTTAATTTGTCAACCCGCAAGAATACGTTTAGAAGCCTGTGTTGCCGACCTAATTATGTACTATGAAAAGTCTCCAGAAAGTTGCGGTTGGATGACTAATTTTATTGAAATTTTCACGATTATCTTTGCAATTTACGCAGATAATATGACGATTTCGGTCAAATAATTTTATGTCAGATAGCCAAGGAGCAACTTCTTATTTCTGACTTCCGACTTCCAACTTCCAACTGATTAACGCTAATCCCGCTCCAGCAGCTTCAGCAGTAATACTAATAAAGCGATATAAAGCGATCGCGCTAATGACTGCACCAGTAGAAAAGCTGTGTTGCAATAAAGCGATCGCCGTGACTTCAAAGACTCCTAAACCTCCAGGCGCACCAGGAATTACTAATCCCAATACCCAAGCTAAACTAAAAGCAGCAAATAATAAAGGAATACGCTCTATTGATAGCGGAATTATAGCTAGTAAAGTTAGTAAAAAACCCGTTCCTCTCAATCCCACGAAACCCAATTCGCCTAATAACGGTCGCCAAGGATAGCGTTTAATTTGGCAGAGAACGCGATCGCTTGTATTTACAGTCGATTTAAATTTCATTCGACTGAGCAACCGCATCGCCAAGTTTAGCAAATGAGGGTGAATTGCTAACAATACCCCAGCCAAGACAAAAAATAGTAACAATTGGATGTAACTTTGAGTTAGAGCGATCGCCGATTGGATTCCTAGCAAAGCCAACACGATTGCGGCAGCCGCCATTAATAGAGGTTCTAACAATACGCTTAAAGCTGCTATGCTGGTAGGAATACCAGCAGTTTTTGCCGCAGAAATTCGACCGTAGTAATGCCAGACATTCCCTGGTAAATATTTAGCAATATTTGTTTGCAAATAAACTCGCACGAATTGAGGAATATTGACGGTCTGGTTGAATTCCTCTAATATCCAAGTCCAGACCCATCCAGACCAAATATGAGCAATTAGAGTCACACCTAAAGCGATCGCTAAAGTTAGCCATCCTAAAGTAGCAATCCGAATTGCTGCTACTTCTTGCCAATTGTTTTTGAAAGCTGTTATTAAGAAAAACAAAGTCCCGCCTAGTATTATCCAGCGCAAGTAAGGTTTCAGGCGTGACAAAATGTGCTGCATTCAGTTTCCAATGTGAATCTCTCTTGAGTTAGAAACAAATTGAACTATAGCGATTGCAAAATGCACCCTTTGCTAGAGGTAGCGATCGTTCGTAAATGCCTAAGATTAGCAATCGTTGGTCAAATTCGAGCCACTTTATACAATAACGCCAAAATGCTCTTGACACACATATAAGTAAGTCTAATTGAAAGCATGAAATTTAGCACGCGGCTGAGATTAACAGTACTAGTGTTTGTTGCAGCACTTAGACCAAGGGCATTTGGCGGACTGGTTCAGTAAATAGGAGGGTTTTATGCAAAAGTTAACTACTTCGTTCAAAAAACTAAGATTGCGCCAAGTGCTGACAGTATGCCTAGTTAGCGTATTACTGATCTTCAGCACAGCTTGTAGCAATGCAACGACAGCCCAAGGTACAAACCCTAACAACCCTGCTGTACAAGCGGGTGGAAATAACAATCCTCACAAAAATCCTGGGGTCAACTCCAATAACGTAGATAAATACACTACCGATCCCACAGTTAAAGAAACACCTGATAAATCGCCAACTAATCGCGCTAGTTTAGATGGATATTCTCTGTTAGTAGCAGCGAATAGTGAAGGAATTCTTTACCCTGGCGCGGAAACACCAGAGGGTAGAGCAAGAATCGAAACAGAATTGCCAATTAAAACCGCCAAAGACTTCAAGCAACCCGAACCAGGTGGTTTGAACCAAAGAAATGAAGATTTAGGAGAGCGGATCGGTAACCGTTTAGAAAAGGTGCAAGAAGCTTTTAAAGAGGCATCGGAATTTGCTCAAGAAAAAGCAGCAGAAGGTAGCAGAAGACCAGAAGCTCAAAGCAATCCTGCTTTAGGTCAATAGGTTCTAATCGAGTAGCAAAATTTTGTGGTGAAACAAGAACAAAAAACATCTTGCTCTCACAAATCACTCTATCCAATTAAAGGGAGTATTAAAATGAACAGGATCGTAACTGCTGTGAAAAAAGTCCATCTAGGACGAATTTTAGTCACCTGTATAGCAGGAGTTTTACTCTTCGTCAGCACCGCTTGCTCTGGTGCTGTACAAGCAAAGAGTCCTGATGCAGGAGTTGTGACTGGAAGAAGACAGAATGTTCCGGCTGGGAAATTAGCTGTCCCAGGACAGAAGAATCCTAGACCAGAAGTTCCAGGTGGTACGGCAACTTCTCCCGATCGCGGCGTGGTGAACAAGTTCGAGGGAGGACCGACAATGAATGAATTTAGCGATGTCGATCCCAGAGCCAGAGATTTAGAGAAGGCAGCTAACAAAAAGGCTAATGCCTTAATCGAAAATGCCGAGCGCAACGTCATCGACCAAACAAGTGATGTTGGCGAAAACACCAAGCGAATTCTAGGTAAAAAAGGAGAGAACGCTGAAGATTTCGGCAAGAATGTTAACCGAAATACTGAGAGTCTCCAAGACAAGATTAAAGGTACTGCCGAAGACTTAGCCAAAGGTGCGAAGCGCGGTACGGAGAATATTAAAGACAACACCTCTGATGCTCTCCGAGGAGCAGACAGAAATGTCAGCCGTGCTGCGGAAGATGCCAAAGATACAGCTAGAGATTTAGGCAAGAGCGCTCAACGCAAAGCTGACGAAGCTGGACAAGCTGCCAGAAATGCAATTGACTAATTGTCTCACGTAATTTCTGTTGCCAAGGGTGAGCCTATGCTCGCCCTAATTTTTTGCTAGAAACAAACGAAGTCCCACAAAAGTAGAAGATTCCACGATCGCAAGTTCAAGCGCAATTTTTTCGTCAATTTGTCCCATCTCACTATTGCAAATTCTGTTCGTGCCAAGCTTGCAGCGCTAATCGATGAACTTCTCGCCAAGCAAGATCGTGCTGTCGAGCAATTTGCAAACAATCTTCGTATTCTGGCTGGACGTTAGTAATTTGACGCTCTGTGGCTGTACCAGTCCAAGCAATTTTAACTCGCACCGTACCGTATTTGATTGTTACAGCTTGGATTTCGCGCTGTAAAGCCAGCCGTTGTTGAGTATAGCGGCGAATACCTAAAGTTGTAGTTTCTCGAAAGGCGATCGCCTCAAGATCGGTCACCTTGTCAGGGTGGCAAATTACAGTGAGCAAAATGCCAGGGCGAGATTTTTTCATTCCAATCGACTGCGTAAAAACATCCAACGCTCCAGCTGCTAGCAGCGCTTCCAAGACGTAGCCGATCGCCTGGGGGTTAAGATCGTCGATCTGGGTTTCCAATACTGCGATCGCCTCTAAAAATGGGCTAGTATTTGATTCTTGTAGGGGTGCATCATGCAACGCCTCCACACCCAGCCACAAGCGCAGAATATTAGGGAGCGGTAGATTAATGGAACCCGCGCCCTGTCCGATCCGCTGTATCGTCATAGCAGGTGGAGAGCCAAAATCTGTAGCTAAAGTGGTGGCGATCGCGGCTCCCGTAGGCGTAACTAATTCCTTTTGGATACCGTTGCTGTAAACCGGACAAGCGCGCATTTCCCACAACTTCAATACCGCTGGTACGGGAACCGCCATCAGTCCGTGGGCGGCTTTTACTGTCCCGCCTCCCGTGGGTAAGGCAGAACAGTAAATTTTATCTATTCCCAACCAATCTAAACCCAAGCAAGTACCGACAATATCTACAATTGCATCCACCGCACCAACTTCGTGAAAGTGGACTTTCTCTGGCGCAATACCATGCACTGCTCCCTCAGCAACAGCTAGCTGACGAAAAACAGCTAAACTCCAAGCTTCAGCACGAGTCGGTAAATTAGCTTTGAGGATTAAATCTTCAATCTCGGGCAAATGACGACCGTGATGATGGGTATGATGGTCGTGGTGGTGATGCTCGTCGCCTAACAAATCGACATGAAATTTTGTTGCCAACTGCCCGTTACGGTGAACGGATTCAACCCTTAATTGATATTCCCGTTCAATTCCTAAGCCCTGAAGCTGTTCCTGTAAGTATTCTAGCGGCACGCCAGCATCTACCAGCGCTCCCAGACACATATCACCAGCAATGCCAGTAGGACATTCGAGGTAAGCTAGTTTTGTCATAAGTTAGTGGTGAGTGGTAGTTGGTAGTTGGTAGTTGGTAGTTGGTAGTTGCTTCCGTACCCCTCTGCTCCTCTGCTCCCCGACTCCCGTTCCCGACTCCCTCATTATGGCTACAGTTTACACTGTTCATCCAGATAATCCTCAGACTCGCACTGTGGAAGAGATTATCGCAGCGCTGCGCGATGGTGCAGTCATGCTGTATCCCACTGATACCGTCTACGCGATCGGCTGCGACCTTAATTCTAAATCGGCAGTGGAGCGAGTACGCCAGATCAAACAGCTATCAAATGATAAGCCGCTAACTTTTTTGTGTCCTTCGCTTTCCAATGTGGCAACTTATGCGATCGTCAGCGATCCTGCTTACCGGATTATGAGGCATTTAATCCCGGGATCGTATACTTTTCTGCTCCCTGCCACCAAGCTTGTACCGAAATTAGTCCAAAATCCCAAGCGCAAAACAACGGGAATTCGAGTCCCAAACCATAAAATTTGTGCTGCTTTATTAAATGCTTTGGGTAATCCGATTATTTCTACCTCAGCTCACTTACCACAAAATGGCAATGGGCGCTCTGCTCCGGCTGAAGCTAACTTATCGCGAGTCGAGTTATTCGATCGTCTAGACAAAATAGTAGACGCGATCGTCGATGATGGCTCGGAGCCCGAAGATGAAGTCTCGACAATTATTGACCTGACGACAGACGAACCAGAAATTATCCGTCAAGGTAAGGGCTGGGAAGCAGCCGTAGCATGGGTGTAATAAATTCAGAATTCGGAATTCGGAATTCGGAATTCGGAATTCGGAATTCCGAATTCACGCATTAGTTCGTACCCCACACCCTACACCCTACAACGCCAGTTGCTCATGGGGGGAACCCCCAAGACCGCACTGGCTCCCCCACACCCTTTCTTCACTGATAACTGATAACTGGTCACTGATTACTGAATTGACTCATCGAAAATTCTCATCAGCCGAATCGTGCCATTAAGTGTATTGTTTTGCTAAGTTAGTCTTAACATATTGAAAAGAAAGTCTTCCCCAGATCGCTGCGATCGCTCCAAATTAAGTTTCAATTGTGGAATAGGTAACGAGCGATACACAGACGTAAGTGGGCAGTATGTTAGAGAAATTAAGCGAACGTCTATTCGTTCTGAGGCGGTTATGGCTGTCTATTGTGCCCAGACTTCTAATTCATTGAGCCAGCAGTTGCAGAGAGTTTTTCAGACAATTGATGCTGAAAGTTGCCCGCTAACTTTCAACTTTCACATGCACACGGTATATTCTGACGGTAGGTTAGAACCGGAAGAAGCGATCGAGCAAGCAATTTCACTCGGGCTGCGAGGATTGGCAATTACCGACCACCATACTATAGGTGGGTATCGAGCTGCTCAGCGTTATTTAGCCCAATGGCAACTGCATCATCCAGATTTAGAAGACTGCGTGCCTCAATTATGGAGTGGAGTTGAGATTAATGCCGGATTGTTAGACACAGAAGTGCATATTCTGGCATATGCATTCGATCCCCAACACGCACGTATGCAGCCCTATCTCCAAAGACGTACTGCAACCGAAGAAGCATATTGTGCTGCTAGCATTATTAGTGCAATCCATGAAGCAGGGGGATTAGCAGTGTTAGCTCACCCAGCTCGCTACAAGCGATCGCCTTTCGATCTAATTGCTGCTGCTAACCAACTGGGAGTTGATGGGGTGGAAACATATTATGCCTACAACAATCCCCATCCCTGGCAACCTAGCCCGAAAGAAACTCAACAAGTATACGCTCTGGCTCAACAGTACCACTTGTTAAATACCTGCGGTACGGACACCCACGGTCGTAGCATTCTCCAGCGTCTGTAACTAGGGATGAGAAGGATTAGAATTCAAAATTCTGAAACTCCTGTACGGGCGGGTTTAGCACAAGATTCAGGACTACCAAGGCGAGATTTACGTGCAAAACCCGCCCCTACGACTTCTGGCTTGCTGATAACTGATAACTGATAACTGATAACTGGTCACTGGTCACTAGTCACTGGTAACTGAATTTGCTCCCAAGCAGTCCCTTTGTAGCCGTAAGAAAATATTTCTGGATGGAGAATCTCGGCGAGAATTTCTAGGGAATCGACTAAGCGTGGACCCGGACGGTTGAAATAAGCGTTACCGTCAGTAGCATAGACTCTACCACTTTTAACTGCTCGTAGATGCTGCCATTCTGGGCGCTGCGTTAGAGGCAAAATTTCAGCCTGGGTGCGGTTGAGGTCAAGACCGCAAGGCATGACAACAATAATACTTGGATCGGCAGCTATCAGGTTTTCCCACCTTACTTGAGCGGAAGCCTGACCGGAAACACTGAATAAGGATTGTCCCCCGGCGATCGCCACTAGTTCGGGAATCCAGTTACTTGCTACCATGAGAGGATCGATCCACTCAATGCATACGACTGTTGGTAATTCTGACACCGATAGCCCGCGAACCTTTTGCCGACAAATTTCAATCCGCGACTGAATATTTTCAATTAATCTATTTGCATCGACTCCGAGCGTCTGAGCTACACGCTCTATATCCGCCCACACGTCTGCTAAAACGTTGGGTTGAAGAGAGATGACGTGAGGTTGAGAATGCGTTAGGTTAGCAACTGCTTTTTCTACTTCACCCAGACTTACGGCACAAACATCGCACTGGTCTTGAGTGACTATGTGGGTTGGCTGTAACTGTTCTAAGAGGTCAGTTTCAATTTGGTAGATGCTAAGTGCTGATTGGATTAATCGATCGACATCCTGATGAATCTCAGCGCTACTACCATTAGAGTTAATTCGCGCCCGCGTACAAGCCGGACGATCGAGTATTTCTGGAGGAAAATCGCATTCGTGCGATCGCCCGACCACCGCGTCTGTTAGACCCAATGCTGCTAAAATCTCGGTGGCACTAGGAATCAGCGAGACTATTCTGAGATCTTGCTCTTTCATCAGTCGCTCCTACATCTCAACTTGAATCCTGTCACTTCAGCGTTAAACTAGTTTTTTAGCAAAAAATTATACAATTAGCACAAATACTTGTTAAGTATAATCAAATTCTACTTGAGATTGCACTGCTATCAATCAATCTCTAGTATTACATCCGAATTTTTAATGGAAAACTCTTATATATCGCCTCTTGACGCTAAAAAGCTACTTGCTTTCTAATGAAAGAATCAAAGAAAATATACAAAGAAATGATACTAAAAAACCTAACTTAAGAAATAACTAAGAATTTCACGATTGAGAAAAATTTAGATCGGAGTCACGATAAAAAGTAGAGTTGGCGATCGCAGCTAAGATTGCCAAGCTGCAAAACTACTAGAACTCTTATGCTGAATGAGCAATCCTGAACGACAATCTGTGACGCACGTAAACCCAGCCCCACTGAAAATATTATTAGTGGGGCAACCTAGTTTGGAGCTAAGGATTCGGGAAATGTTACGGGCAGTCTCCACCCCGTTACAACTCGTTTGGCAAGAGCGGGTGCAGGCAGCTTTAGCGGATCTCAAAATAGAATCAGCTAGTGTTGTCCTACTCGAACTCGATCGAGCTGGGCAAAAACTCAAACAATTGCGGTTAGCTTACCCGCACATGCCAATTGTTGTTTTAGGAGAAGACGAAGCAGAAAATGTCCAAAAAGCATTAGCCCAAGGAGCGCAGGAATATTTAGTCAAGGCAGAAGTAGAGGCGCAGGGATTACTGAGGGCATTGCGCTATGCAATCGAGCGCCAGCAGTGGCAACACACTCAATCCCAGCTCAAGCAAGCCGAGGAAAAGTTAAGCCTTTACCAAGAAATTATTGCTAATTCTAATAACGCGATCGCAATTTATGACTCTCAAGGCAATTTTGTCGAACAAAACGCCGCTCACCGCGCTCTATTAGGGTACGAAGATGAGGAACTGTGCAAACAGAAAAGAGACGCAATTTTCTCGTCGAAAGCACAGGTGGCGGAGATTTCCACTCAATTGCAAAATGGTGATAATTATCGAGGAGAAGTGACTCTGCACCGTCGGCAAGGATGGTTGGTGACAGTAGAGTTATTTGCTTTTCCCCTGCGCGATCGCTCGGGAGAACTAGTTTACTACGTAGGAATTGGACGAGATGTCACGGAAAGGTTGCAGGCAGAATCTACCCTCAAAGAACGCGATCGCCTGCTGGCGGCTGTCGCCACTGCTAACAATCACCTGCTCACCACCACAGATTTCTCTGCTGCCATCACCCTAGCCCTAGAAACTTTGGGTCAAGCCTGTAATGTCGATCGAGTTTACGTATTTGAAAATCATCTTCATCCAAGCACGGGTGAACTCTTAATGAGTCAGCGATTTGAGTGGACTAGTTCTACCGTCATCGCTCAAATCGATAATCCAGAATTGCAAAGCCTGTCATATCAGACCTGCTCTCCTTCATGGTATGACAACTTAGTTGCAGGTAAATCAATTGGTGGACTAGTCCAAAATTTACCGGCGCACGAACGCGAAGTTTTAGATCGGCAACAGATTATCTCCATTTTAGTCGTACCGATCTTTCTCGAAGGTCAATTTTGGGGCTTCGTCGGCTTTGACGACTGCCATCGAGAACGTCAGTGGACGGAAACCGAACGAGCGATCCTCAGCGCCGCAGCGGGTAGCATTGGTGGTGCGATCGCGCGCCAGCAAACAAAAGTGGCGCTTCAAGAAAGCGAATTACAATTTCGTGCCATTTTTGAACATTCCAGTATCGGGATCGGTCTTTCAGACTTGGAAGGAGGGCAGATTGATAGCAATCCAGCCCTATGTCACATTCTGGGTTACAGTCGGGAAGAACTGTTAAAAATGAGTTTTACTGACTACACTCATCCAAATGACATTGCCGCAGATGTCAAACTTTTTTACGAACTAGTGATGGGTCAACGCGATCGCTACGAGATCGAGAAACGATACATTCGTAAAGATGGTTGTCAAGTCTGGTGTCGCCTGAATCATTCACTCGTGCGAGATAGCGCGAATCGCCCTCAGTTTGTCATTGCTTTAGTAGAAGATATTACCATTCACAAACAGATAGAAAATCATCTCCGCGACAGTAAGGAAGCAGCAGAAGCAGGTAGTCGGGCGAAAAGCGAATTTTTGGCGATTATGAGCCACGAACTACGCACGCCTTTGAATGGAGTCTTAGGGCTATCGCAGCTGCTAGGACAAGAGTTATTTGGCAGTCTCAATGCTAAGCAAAAAGAATACGTAAGCTGCATTCACAGCAGTGGCGAACACTTACTAGCTCTCATTAACGATGTCCTCGACCTCTGCAAAGTCGAAGCAGGTAGGGAAGAACTGACGCTGGTGCGGCTAAATGTTCGGGATTTATGCACTTACTGTTTGAGTGTCGTACGCGATCGCGCTGTTGCCAAGCAGTTGCAATTAGTCAGTGAAATCGATCCGCAAATTGACACCTGTATTGCTGACGAGCGCCGTGTCAGGCAAATGCTATTAAATTTACTTGCGAATGCGATTAAATTTACTCCCAAGGGGCAAGTATCGCTACGGGTAGAACGAGTCAACAAAGGAATTGCTTTTAAGGTTGCAGACACGGGAATAGGCATTGAGCGATCGCAGCTAAACCTATTATTTCAGCCGTTCAAACAGCTGGATAGTCGATTAAACCGACAGTATGAAGGCACGGGGTTGGGTTTATCGTTAACCCGTAAGTTAGCGCGGTTGCACGGCGGCGATGTCACTGTCCGCTCGACTGTAGGTAAAGGCAGTGAATTTACCTTATGGTTGCCAAACGCTTACCCAAACGATCTATGTCAAGAGCCAGCTAAGGAGCGATCGCTCCTATCGCCAACCGAGCCAAAGCTATCCTGTAAACGTCCTGCTAATGGCTGTCGATCGCCAATCGCTAAACGGATTCTGATTGTAGAAGACGACGATCGCAGCGCCCTACTATTGCAAGACTACTTTGAGATCGTCGGCTACCAAGTCAAGCATCTCAAACATCCTCAGAACTTTCAGGGGATATTATATCTCTACCAGCCAGATTTACTGCTATTAGACGTACAGCTACCAGGTGGTGTGTCAGGAATGGATTTGCTTTGCAGTTTGCGCCAGCAATCAGAGTGGCAAAAATTACCTGCGATTATTCTTACCGCTTCGGTAAAGGCGGGAGAACGCGATCGCTTTTTAGCAGCTGGAGCCGACGACTACTTCAGCAAACCCATAGGCATTGCTCAAATTGAAAAAATCTTGATGCAGTATTTAAGCTAGTGACCAGTTATCAGTTATCAGTTATCAGTTATCAGTTAATCGTCAACCATCAACCGTCTTCACGTAGCTTGCTTCCCCGAAGGGGTAGTGTAGCGCAGCGTTTACCATCAACCATCAACCATCAACCATCAACCGTCAACCGTCAACCGTCAACCGTCAACCGTCAACCAATGACCTAATAGCATTGATTTTTCTGCGTTTCCTGAGCAGTTTTTGCCGTACCACCAACCAACACTATTGGATTAGCACCACCGTTGTGAATGTCGTATTGACCGTTATTATTAAAGGTGTTGCTGCTAGCTAAATCGATCTGTGCTAGAGAACAAGCCGCGATCGCAATTCCATCCCTTTGATTATTTTCGATCGCGTTGTTGCGTAGTACCGGACGCGCTTCTTGAGAAACAAAAATCCCATCCCTGTTGTGAATAATTTTGTTTTCCACGACTATAGGTGCAGCCGTACCACCAATCGCTAGTCCGAAACCAGTGTCTTGAAACAGGTTGTTGCGAATCTCTCCTTGAGCTTCGTTAGCTAAAGACATGCCGTTACCACCATTTTTCACAAAGACATTTGCGGCAATTTTAGGTGTAGCAGTCCCAGTGACAAAAATTCCTTCTCGATGGTTGTTGGTGAAGGTGCTGTACTTTACGGTGGGATTAGTTGATTCAATCCACAATCCCGTCCCCCGTAAGTTGGAGTTACCAATTGTCACACCAATAATTGTGCTATCTTTTTCAGCAACAACAGCAACATTCTGACGCGCAAACGTGCGGCTGAGATAGCGTCCACCACCATTAATCACAACGTTCTGACCGTTAGTAGCAACATCACCTTTGAGCGTTACACCTGATTTGAGTTTTAGGGGAAATACTTCACCACTGTGAGCCGAGTACGTACCAGCAGCTAACTGAATTAGGGTTCCCGATGGTGCTTGTCGTAAAGCAAAAGTAATAGTACGCAACGGAATTGAGGGGTCTTTACCCGCTGTGGCAGCATCTATACCTGTTGCAGAATTAACGTAAATTATCTGCTGACTTGGTAGGGCTTTGACTCTAGAAATAGAAGCTTGGTGCTGTACGGGATTTGGTTGTGCTTGGGTGGGAAAATTCGCCATGCCAATACACAAAGATCCAGCGATCGCGCCAGCTTGACAAAACCTGATGATTGTGGGAAAGTTCATACCTATCCTAGACTTATACTTCCTGATTGTTTGCGTGCCAGCCTGACTTACAGCAGTTGGAGGAGAAGATGCACGTCTTCAGTAGGTGTTCGCCTACAAATTGCGATCGCGACAAACTGCGATCGTCCTCTTGCTACTAAAAAAGTAATTAGCTGTGTTATTTGATATTTCTTGTGAGGTTCTCCTGCTACCGTTTGCTCACTCAGAAACGCTTTCACACACCACAATTGAAAGCTCGTCCACACACCAGAATTAACTAGGCAGTTAAGGAGTACCCAGCGCCTAAACTTGCGACTGGCTTAATTCGCAGCAGCAACCTTTATGCACCGATGAAATAAACCTTAAACTTTCAGCTCTGGCTTTGACAGTCGGTAAAAGTCATCAAGTGTGTCAGTCAGAAAAAGTCATATCGAAGTCAGAAGTCGTAGGGGCGGGTTTTTTGAAAATATCTCTACTAAAGTAGATAATTCTGCCCTCAAACCCGTCCGCACAGAAGTCGGAATGGCACAAGCGTTTTATGATTGGGTACAACAATGGATTTGTGCTGACTATTTGTCAATTAACAAAATATTAAAATTATTGCTGAAAGAAATATTAGTAGTTATTCTGATTAGTCATTAGGAAGCGAGTAGTGACTAGATAAAAGCATTGAGCCGCTAGCTACTAGTTACTAGTCATTGATAACTGATAACTGATAACTGATAACTGATAATTGATAATGGATGTCGAACTAGGCTTAAAGATTGTCGAGCAAATTCTGGAAAAAAAACACTTATCCAAAGTGCAGGAAATCTTGCTGCAACAGTCTTTGGCAGGACATTCTTACACAGAAATTGCTAAAGCTTCCGGCTATGATGCTGGTTATCTCAAAGATGCAGGCTCCCAACTGTGGCAAAGTCTCAGTCATGTTTTGGGAGAAAAGGTAAGTAAAAATAATTTGGTTGCCGTACTAAAACGTAATTCATTCCGCTTTGCGCGTACAGAACCAGACAGACAATTCAATTCACAATTTACAAGTGATACTAATGCTACACCACCCAAATACAATTCACAATTAAATCCTACTTCCTATTCGACTCCCAACCCCCCTGTACGGACGGGTTTTGAGCAAAGATCTATTGACGTAAGCCGTGAATCTTTTGATAAACCCGCCCCGATGACTCCCGACTTCCAAAACTTGGAACCAGAAATTGATATTTCTCTTTTTTGCGGACGTAGTACTGAATTAGCTTTATTAGAAAAATGGATTTTAGGTGACAATAACTCTATTTCACGCTGTCGTGTGGTAGCAATTGTAGGAATGGGTGGGATTGGTAAAACTGCTTTATCTGCTAAGTTAGTAATTCAGATTCAGGATAAATTTGACTGTACGATTTGGCGATCGCTAAAATCTGCACCTTCTCTATCTGAATTATTGTCAGACATAATTCCCATCCTGACTCAACGACTCGATCCTTATCTTCCAGAAAAATTGGGCGATCGCATTTCACTTTTACTCTCTTATTTACGTCAGCAGCGCTGTCTTTTAATCTTAGATAGTTGGGAAACAATTCTGGCTAGCAACGATCGCTTGGGCTGTTATCGAGAAGGTTTTGAAGGTTATGGGGAGATGATCGAGCGTTTGGGTACAGAAATTCATCAAAGTTGCTTAATTCTCACTAGCCGAGAAAAACCTAAAGAAGTTATCGCTTATTCAGGAGAAAAACTTGCAGTGCGATCGCTACAACTTACTGGACTAAAAGTCACTGAAATTAATACTATTTATCAGACGATTAATACTTTTTGGGGAAGTCCTGAAGAATGGCAACAGTTAGTTGATTATTACAGTGGTAATCCGCTTAGTCTCAAAATAGTTGCGGCTGTCATTCAAGATTTGTTTGACGGTAATATTTCTCAATTTTTACAATGTTGGCGATCGGAAGTTTTTATTCTTGACGGAATTCGAGATTTACTAGACTCTCAGTTTAATCGCTTATCCGATTTAGAAACAGAAGTGATGTATTGGTTGGCGATCGAGCGAGAACCAGTTACGGTAATCGAATTGCAAGACGATTTACTTTCTATTCTCTCTAAACAACAGCTCGTTAATACTTTAAATTCTCTTTGCCGTCGTTGTTTAATTGATAAAAATGACGGAAAATTTATTCAAAGCTCGTTAATTATAGATTATATGACTGAAAAGTTTACTCAACAAATCTATCAAGAAATAAGTTGAGAAGATGGCGAGGTTTTTGGCGATCGCCCATCTTTAAAAAATCAATACTTAAGATACTATTGGAGCGACTATAGATTTCAACAATAAGTTACTTGCATAGTTCTCAAAAAACGTAGCTTTGAACTTTTATATATAACTTTATAATATCATGTTTTGCTGATTAACTATCGCTGAATTGTAAGGTAAGTAATGTCTGTTATCTACTTGAATTAATATTTTGATTGTAAGGTGGGCAATGCCAACCTTACGCTTAAGCTTTCACTAAATAAATTTAAGTGTTTATACACTTATATCTAGGATTCATCTCTCAATTTTTCAGAATGGTGTTTGTTTTTCAAAAGCCTATCCAAAGTCATAATGCTCAGCGCTCCCGTGATACAAACACCGTAAAGAGGAATAAGCACGATTGGATAAGTAATGATATTTCTCATTAAAGGATCGTTCAGCAGAACATTAAATGTGAAACCCGTACCAACTGCGATCGCAAAATCTAACATTCCAAAAGTGTGAAATACAAGATACTTACTGCGGCTTTCTCTTAATAATAAAACAATCGGTACTAATAGACCCACTGCTAAATCTCCAATACCAGCGTCAATCGTAAACTGTATCGGTAGCAGATTTTGGCTACCATAATGGAAAAATATCAGTGCTGCGACAATTCGCCATACATGATAAATAGTGAGGTGCTTGAGGTCAATAGACCAAATATACGACCTAAAATCTTCATTGAAATAGTACACCAAAACTGGAATGGTAATACCTGCCATAACTAACAGTGGAACCCAGTTTGTATTAATGTTGGAGAGAATTCCGAAATACCCCGTAGCAAATACGGCAGTACCCCAAATCGTTAATATTAAGACAAAACAGCGTTCTGTAGTTACGTTTTTAGCGTGACCGTTTGTACTCATATAGACTCCTTGCGTTGAATAAAATTCTAAATTTGAGCAGTTTTTATCAAAATAGTGTATATACACTTATTTGACGGGAATGAGCGCATAGACTCTTTGAAATCATTAGATCTCTTGCGCTAAGGATACGGTGTTAGACAAAGCCATTAGCAGCGAACTCCATTGTTGTTTACCCAATCTATTTATTACTGAAGCTTGCGCCTGTTCCCATAAAGGTAATGCTGTAGCCAATGCATCGCGACCTTTTGCTGTTAGGGAAACAACCCGTATCCGTCGATCCTCACCTGGCTGAATGATAACTAAACCTTCTCTTTCCAATGGTTTTAGATTGCGCGTCAGTGTCGTTCTATCCATAACTAAGCGAGCGGCTAGATCGTTGATCGTTCCCGAACCTGTTTGAGCGATCGCTACTAATATCGTGAACTGGGTAATTAATAATCCACTTGGCTTGAGTTGCTCGTCAAAAATTTGCGTTACAACGCGAGTGGCTTTGCGGAGATTAAAGCAGGTACAAGTATTAGCAACGTTGCCTAGCTGAACTAAATTAAATTGGGTCTTTTGCTCTGACATATATTAAGTGTATATACACTTATTTGACTTGTCAAGCTTTAAAGATATGTCATTAGATGTTTGCGGTTGGATTACTCGATCTTCCCCGCAAACACGCGCTCTGCCGGACCCGTCATGTAAAGTTTTTGGTCTTGCGACCATTCAATTTGCAGACAGCCACCAGGAAGCTCTACAGTAGCAACGCGATCGCATTTTCCTACTAGTACTCCAGCCACTAAGGAAGCACAAGCACCCGTACCGCAGGCTAAAGTTGCCCCAGCACCGCGTTCCCAAACCCGCATTTTCAAGTAATCTCTGCTTGTGACTTGAATAAATTCCGTATTCGTGCGCTGGGGAAAAACTGGATGATGTTCAAACTGGGGTCCGATCTCCTCTAGGGGAATAGCAGCCACATCATCGACAAAGGTAATACAGTGAGGATTACCCATACTGACACAGGTAACTGACCAAGTTCGATCTGCAACGTCTAGAGATTGGTTAATAACTTTCTCTCCAGCAGCAGTGAGGGTAGTTGGAATTTCCGCCGCTAACAATCTTGGTTCTCCCATGTCTACCTTCACCTGACCGTCAGCAGTGAGTTGAGGGACGATGATACCAGCTAAAGTATGAATGCGAAGGCAAGAGGTAAGATTCGTGTTTGCCTCTAAATCTCCTAGAAATTTGGCAAAACAGCGAATTCCGTTACCGCACATTTCCGGTTCCGAACCATCGGAGTTGAAAATTCGCATGGTGTAATCAGCGCCGTTGGTTCCAGGTAGAGCAAAGATGACACCATCAGCACCAATCCCAAAATGGCGATCGCATAGTTTGACAGCCTGCTCTGGCGTAACGATTGGTTCGCTAGAGGCGCGATTGTCAATCAAAATAAAATCGTTACCTAACCCGTGATATTTAACAAATTCGATAGTCATGTTTAGAACGGTGAGTAGGGAGTAGGGAGTAGGGAGTAGGGAGTGGTTTAACAACTCCTGACTTCCGACTCCTCTTTTTTGACTTTTAACTTTTGACTTTTGACTTTTAACTTTTGACTTCTCCAATGACAGCTGGAAGCCTAATCGAGGGAACTATCAATATATAGGAATTAAAGTTCAGTATAAACATGGCTAGCGACTACGATACAGCATTACCTAGTATTCGGCAGGTACAATCTCTGATTAAAAGTCAGATTGTCGTAGAAATGAAACTCATGACAGGCGACTCGCTGACGGGTAGATTAGGCTGGCAAGATTCTAATTGCGTTTGCCTAATTGATGACAGCGATCGCTCCACTACAATTTGGCGACAAGCGATCGCCTACCTCAGACCGAGAGTTAGGGAAGTGAGAGAAGAAGAATAATAATGTAGGGCTTTGCCCTACATTATTATTCTCTCCAACTATCCAACGGCAAATACTCCCGCAAAGCTTCCGCTTCTATAGCTTTCACCACTGGTACACTGGAGAGCGGACTTGAAGTGACGGCTAGCAACTTTTGCAACTGCGTCATTGCTAAGTACCCGCCGCACAATAGTAAGCGATCGCCTGCCCGTAAAGCCATATTGCCATCGGGAAACCGCAGAAATTTACCGTCGCGGCGAATCGCTTGGACTTGTATGCCAAAACGACGGCGAATGTCGAGATCTCCTAGAGTTTGACCGATCGCGGGGCTATCAGCAGCTACCATCAACCAATGACAAGCAGCATTGGCTTCTGGTACAGTTGCCTCGCTTTGAGCCAATTCCTCTAAAGCGGCTAATTCTTCTGCTTCTCCCACTAACAATAGGCGATCGCCCTTTTCCAACATCGTCTTAGCATTGGGATAATCTACCTCTTGCCCGTTTGCCCGTTTAATTGCCATCAAACTCACCCCCGTCAAGTAGCGCAAGTCGGCTTCTTCTAGCGTCATCCCCGTGAGTGGCGAACCCGCTGGTAAGGCGTACCAACGGCTATTTAAATCTTGAGTAGCCTGCTGCAATTCGCGCGAAACTTGAGCCGCCGTCCGTTCTGGACGTAACTCTAGATAATGGTGATTGCGGATTTGCTGCATTTCTTGCTGAATCGAAATCGGTGCTAAACCAATCTGTGCTAGCAAATGACTGGCTAGTTCCAAACTCGCTTCAAACTCCGGCTGTACGACCTCTCTCGCCCCTAACTGATAGAGTAATTCAATATCTTTATCTTTAGTTGCTCGTACTACCACATCGAGATCGGGCGACAATTCTAACGCTCGCTTCAGACACAGGCGGCTGCTCATCGGATCGGGTAAGGCGATCGCCAGCGACTTAGCTCGTTCGACCCCTGCCTTTTCTAATACGTGTAAACTAGCTGCATTGCCATATACATAGGGTACGCCCGCCTCGCGGACTTGCTGAATTCGGCTTTCTGATTGGTCGATTACGACTACGGGGCGATCGCGTTCTTGTAACAAGCGCACTAAGTTTTTCCCAACCTGCCCGTAACCGCAGACGACAACATGGTTTTGTTGAGGCGTGTTGGCTGAAATTTCGAGCGGTAAATCTTGCCCCTCAATGAATTTTCTCAACCAAGGTAACTCCAATAACTTTGGCACGAGTCGTAATACGAAAGGCGTAAGAACGAGCGTAACGGCAGTCGTACCCAAAATCAGCAGGTAGACGGGACGGGACACCAAACCGAGCGATCGCCCTTCACTTGCCAACACAAACGAGAATTCTCCGATCTGGGCTAATCCCAATCCCGCAATCAAAGCTGTTTTCAACGGGTAACGGAAAAGCATCACTAAGGGCATGACGATCGCGAACTTGCCCACAAAAACCAAAGCTACCAGCCCTAAGATTAACTCCAAGTTTTGCCACAAAAACACGGGATCGATTAGCATTCCAATCGCGGCAAAAAACAGCGTCGCGAATATATCTCGCAGTGGCTCAACATAAGTTAGAGTCTGGTCGGCATACTCCACTTCAGAAATCATTAATCCGGCGACAAACGCCCCCATTTCAATCGATAGCCCCAAATGCTCTGTTAATAGAGCAATTCCCAGACACAGCGCTACGACTCCTAGTAAAAATAATTCTTTGCTTTCAGTTCGTGCCAACAAGCGTAATAGAGGAGGAATCAGCCAAATTCCTGCGGCAACAGCTCCGGCAGCAAATAAACCAATTCGCAGCAGTGCCGTTACTACCGCTATACCAATTAACTGCGGCGGTTGGTCTAGTGCGGGTAAAACTGCCAGCATCAATCCCAGTGCTAAATCTTGGACGACCAGAATTCCCAACATCACCTGTCCGTGAGAACTCGCCGTTTCGTTTCGTTCCATCAAGCACTTGAGGACGACAGCGGTAGAAGATAAAGATAAAATTGACCCCAGGAATACGCCTTTAGCAGGTAAGATTTCCCAAGCTCCCGCAACTCCACAGACCAACACCGTGACCAGAATTGTCAGGGCAATCTGCAATCCGCCGCCTCCGAGGGCGATCGCCTGCACTTTTTTTAATTCAGCAAATGAAAACTCTACACCCAAGGCAAACAGCAGAAAGGCAACGCCAAATTGAGCGAGAGTTTCAACTTGGACTAACTCCTTAATCAGCCCTAGTCCAGCTGGTCCTACAACCATGCCACCCAGCAAGTAGCCAAGCAGTACTGGTTGACGGCATAACGCCGCCAGTAAGCCGCCACCTGCCGCAACTGCCAAAACCAAAACCAAGTCAACTATTAATCTAAAATCTTCTTGCACAAATTTATAAAAGAAGTATTAAGGTATATAAACTTCAGCATACAGAAGTTTTAAGTTTATTTGGGAGCAATTACAACATATCTACTTTTGTAAAAACTCGATATAGCTTTCATAGGGGATCGAGACCATAAAGCTAATCTAGTTGGTCAATCAGTCTGGACTTTTGCGAGTATATGAATCAATTAACGGGAGTCGGGAGTCGGGGGTCGGAAGTTGTAGGGGTGGGTTTTTTTGAAGCTCCCTGCCAACAACAACAAGTTCTGCGATTAAACCCGCCCTTACCCAAGTCGGGGAAGAAAGCAGAGGAGCAACAACTGTCAACTAACCACCAACAACCAACTATTCCGAATGCCGAATGCCGAATGCCGAATTCTTTCTACGCTCTCCTACTCTCACTGGGTATTACCTTAGTCTCAGCCTTACCAGCCCAAGCTTTACAGGTGCGGGTCATTCCTACAAAGCCTCATTTAGGCGATACGCTGTCGGTAGTTGTCAGACCAAACAACCCCGATGTCAGCGATAGCCCCACCGTGACCGTCAATCGCAAAACTTATCCAGCTTTTGCTATTGCTCCTGGTGTATTTCGCGCTTTTATTCCTACCACACCTTTACAAAAAGTAGGAAAAAGAGAAATTCACATTAGCAGTGAAGGCAAAGTGAGAAATATAGCCGTATGGGTTGCAAATCGTAAATTTCCCGTGCAGAGAATTAACTTTCGACCAGGGAAGGCTGGGCTAGAAGCAACCGAACTCGAACTGAGTCGGGTAGCAGCTTTTAAATCGCTCGTTACTCCGCAAAAATTTTGGAATGGTCCTTTTCTTAAGCCCAATCGCGGCAGAGTTAGCACGATTTACGGAGTGCGTCGCTATTACAATGGTAAATTTGCTAAAAATTACTACCACCGTGGCGTTGACTATGCAGGTCCAGTAGGTTCTCCCGTAGTTGCTCCTGCCGCAGGGCGAGTTTCGTTAATCGGTTTAGAATCTCAAGGGTTTCGAGTTCACGGTAATATAATTGGACTCGATCACGGTCAAGGAGTAACGAGTGTTTTCCTCCACTTAAGTCGGATCTACGTTAGAGAAGGGGATATTGTGAGAGCCGGACAACCGATTGGCGCGGTGGGTTCGACGGGGGCTTCAACTGGACCCCATTTGCATTGGGGATTTTACGTTCAAGGGGAAGCAGTCGATCCGACAACTTGGCGGGAACAAGGAATGAATTAGACTTAGGGTGCTAATTTTTGTGCTGTAGCAGGGCAAAATCAATCCAGGATTAGTTTAACTATAGGAAAGCAAAATAGGTAAAGCAGCGTTATGAGCATTCAACAAATTGTCGAGCAAGCCCTTCAAGATGGCTATTTAACACCAGCCATGGAAGCAGAGGTGGGTAGAATCTGTGACACTGCTTCCGAGCTTTCCATAGAAGAGTATATGGCGTTAGATAAGTTGATGGGTTCGCTCTTGACTGGCGAAGTTGTAGCGGTGCAGCGCAAACAATTTATCAACGTAATGGAAGAGTTAGTGCTGACTGAAGTGATCGCACGGGTAGCAGAAATTAAAGTTACCAGCGGTCACAGTCTAGACGTAGGTGATATCGCTGCCTATGCACTCAATCGTCTTCCTCCCCTATATGCTACGACTGAAGAAGGTGCTAATTACCAACGCCAGCGGGCAAAAGAAGAACTGGCAGCGCTGATTGTACAACAAATCGATGAAGCGATCGCCCGTAGTTTAGACCGACCCGAATTCTTCCCAGAACGCCAAGCCCTCGGTAAGAGTAGCGGTGGTCAAGAGGTGGTGAAACAAGTCAGTATGCTCCTCCAAGCCTACGCACCCAACTTCGAGCAACAGATTTCTTAGCTAATCGCTAATAGCTAATTGCCGATTGCCAAAAACAAATACACAGACTGCCAATGACAGATTGTAGATTGTCTTCCACCATGAGCGTGGGAGACAAATTAGTTTTGTCAATTACTTGCTGAAACTAAGTTTAATCTATCTTCATCTAAAGGCAAGAAAATATTAAGATAGTATTATGATTTGCTTCTATCTTAGGATAGAAATAGGCAAACTAGAAATATCTAAAGAATTCTGGCAATTAGATTTCAGTTGTTTCAAGTCGGCGCTCGGTTTTGTGACTGTAAGTGAAGTACAGCTAGTGGTTGTGGGGGACAAAAGCGATGTTAGAAAAGCTGATGTTAGCGATCGCAATTACCATGTGCATCAAGTTGTTGCTTGGAGTCGGCGTACCAATCAGCCACGAACCTGCGAAGCCCAGCTATCGGGTCGTAGAAAACCCCAAATCCTCCTTAATGAAAGTCATATTTCCCCGCGATCTCCGACAGCAACTAGCTTTTCAAGAGTGGTGAGTGGTTGACAGTTGACGGTTGACGGTTGACAGTTGATGGTTGACAGTTGATGGTTGATGGTTGAGTGTTGTTTTTTCTCCCTCAGCTCCCTCAGCTCTCTCCCCCCTGCTCCCTATTCGGGAACATACTGGTATCAGATTCACGTCTCTAACTTGAGAAAGATTCCGCCTTGCTGTAGGGAACTTCTGTAAGGTGGGGCAGTCTATGAATCGGGAATGTTTTCGAGCCATTGGCATTTATGAGTCAATCAATTCCTGTATGCTGGTCAACAGTTCACGCAACGGTTACTCCAGCGCCAGTGACAGTAGAAAAGCTATCCGATCGCGATCTCATTTTGCGCTGTCAGGCTGGGCTGCGTCCAGACAAGGCTGCATTTGCCGAGCTGTTACGCCGCTATCAGCCGCATGTAGAGCGTATTTTGTATCATTTAGCACCTGATTGGCAAGATAGAGCAGATTTAGCTCAAGAAGTTTGGATTCGCGTTTACCGCAACATCAAGCGGCTAAACGAGCCAGCTAAATTCCGAGGCTGGTTGAGTCGTATTGCCACCAATATCTTCTACGACGAATTACGCAAACGCAAGCGAGTTAAAAGTCCCTTATCTCTAGATACTCCCCGCATTGCCGAAGATGGAGAAATGGACTGGGAAATCGCCGGAGATAATCCCAGCCCTGAAGAAGAGTTGACAACGCGAGAGTTTTACGAGCAGTTGCAAGAGGCGATCGCAGATTTACCCGAAGTCTTTCGCACAACTATCGTACTGCGAGAAATTGAAGGAATGCCCTACGAGGAAATTGCGGAAATTACCAACGTTTCTCTAGGAACTGTCAAATCAAGAATTGCTAGAGCTAGAGCTAGACTCCAATCGCAACTGCAAAATTATCTTAACGGTCAATAATCAATCAGTCTGAAGATAGAAAGCAATGACACAAGAATATACGTTTGCAAGTAGATCGAAACTCTAATTCCAGCCTTTAAGATCTTCAGGCATATGGGCAAACTCAGTAGCGTAGTAGAGAGACTTATCTAGACATATCTATGAATAAGTGGGTGATGATGTTAAAATGACCTCTGATGAAAAACGTTGGATCGACAATCGCCCCGAACCAGGGGAAACAGATAAACACCATACTATTGAGGCAAATCAATTAATCGGTGCTATGGATATGTTGAAGCGCGATCGCTTCGAGTTACTGAGCGCATATCTGGACGGGGAAGTTACCGCCGCCGAAAGGCGAGAGGTAGAAACATGGCTAGAACATGACCCAGAAACCAAACGGCTGTACGAGCGCTTGCTCAACCTCCGTCAAGGAATTGGAACGCTGCCAGTACCGACACAAGAACCTGTAGAACAAACTATTCAACAGGTCTATCAAAGGATACACCGTCGATCGCAACGGCGGGCAATCGTATGGGGTGGTACTGCCATTGCAGCTGTGTTTGTAGGCGCGATCGCTACCCTACCAAACTCACCAATCGCACAACTTGCCCGACTCTCCAAAATTGAGCCACTTATGGTCGCTATCAACGACCCAGTGGTAGAAATCCCCAAGATCGTGATTCCTTCACCAAATGGTGAAAGACAAAATCAAAATAATCGACCAATAGAGCCACAACAACATCCACAAAATAAGAATTTTAATTGAAGTGAGTTGTGAGTGGCTACTGACTGGCGGCTAGCGCTCGGAAAGGAATCTAGCCACTGGTTCCACTACCGACTGATAACTGGTCACTGGTCACTGGTCGCTGATTTCTGACTGCTCCACCAGCCATTAGGCAGAAAAACGCCACCAAAAGCGCGTACTTGTTCTGGGGTCATCAAGTACGTCCAAGCTCGATCTATAGGCGCTAGAGAGGTGTCGTAGACTTCTATTTGCTGCCGATAATACTCATTTTCAGCGATCGCCCTTTGCGGGTCGTAATCCTCTAGCCAGTCAAGCTGCTGTAAAATATCTGGATTGGTAAAAGAAAACAGAACTCCATAGACTTTGAAACTACCAGGAGTCATGGCTGGATATCCGAAAGGTAAGTCAAATAATTGACCCAAAGCGCTCGCTTCTCGTGCTGCCACCACATAATCCGCACAATAACGCTGATAATTCGCCTCTCCCGGCTTAAGCGTGCCATATACGAAGACTTTTACGATCTCGTCATTTGTCATTTGCCATTCATTATTTATAGTGAGCGATCGTTTTTGACTTTTAACTTTTAACTTTTGACTTCTCGATCGCCAATTACTCATTAACAGTAATTTAAAATATTGAGACAGACACGAACGCATCATTAGGAGTCTCATTCGTGGAGTCCCGTTATAATCCCGCAGCGATCGAGGAAAAGTGGCAAAAAACCTGGATAGAACAAGGTATAGACAAAACTGAAGAAAACAAAGATAAGCCGAAATTCTACGCCCTATCCATGTTTCCCTATCCATCGGGTAGCCTGCACATGGGTCACGTCCGCAATTATGTGATTACGGATGTGATTGCTCGCCTCAAACGAATGCAAGGGTATCGGGTGCTACACCCTATGGGTTGGGATGCTTTTGGTTTACCCGCAGAAAATGCTGCCATTAAAAATAATATTCCGCCTGCTAAATGGACCCAACGCAATATCGCCCAAATGTGCGACCAATTAAAGCGGCTGGGTTTGTCAATTGATTGGGATAAAGAACTTGCCACTTGTTCGCCAGATTATTATAAGTGGACGCAATGGATTTTCTTACAATTCTTGCAAGCCGGACTTGCTTACCAAAAAGAAGCAGCTGTCAACTGGGACCCCGTTGACCAAACCGTATTGGCAAACGAACAAGTTGATAGTGAAGGGCGTTCTTGGCGCAGCGGGGCAAAAGTTGAGAAAAAATTACTCAAACAGTGGTTTTTAAAGATTACCGACTACGCCGAAGAATTGCTGCAAGACCTCGACCAGTTGACAGGCTGGCCCGAACGAGTCAAGCTAATGCAGGCTAACTGGATTGGGAAATCTACAGGGGCATATTTAGAATTTCCCATTGTTGATAGTTCGGAAAAAATCGGTGTTTTTACCACTCGTCCCGACACGGTTTACGGTGTCACTTACGTTGTTCTAGCGCCGGAACACCCTTTGACTCGTCAGGTGACAACGCCAGACAGAAAAGCCGCAGTAGAAGCATTTATTCAAGAAGTTGCAGCCGAAAGCGAATTAGAACGCACGGCTGAGGATAAACCCAAACGCGGGATTCCTACAGGCGGAATGGCGATTAACCCGTTTACAGGTGTAGAAATTCCGATTTGGATTGCTGACTACGTGTTGTATGAATACGGTACTGGGGCAGTCATGGGAGTTCCCGCCCACGATACCAGAGATTTTCAATTTGCTCAAGGCAATAATCTTCCGATTCAAGTGGTCATTGTGCCACCAAACACCGACGCAGAGGCGTTACATGTAACGTCTCTACAAGAGACATACACGGAACCAGGAATTATGATTAACTCTGGTTCTTTCAATGGTATGGATTCGGTACAAGGCAAACAAGCGGTAGTAGAATATGCCGAGAAACAAGGCTGGGGTAAAGCCAGAATTCAATATCGCCTCAGAGATTGGCTGATTTCTCGTCAGAGATATTGGGGCGCACCCATTCCTGTCGTTCATTGTCCTAACTGCGGTATCGTACCCGTACCAGAGGCAGACTTACCCGTAAGGCTACCAGAAGATATAGAATTTACGGGTCGCGGTGGTTCGCCTCTAGCACAGTTGGAAAGCTGGGTTAACGTACCTTGTCCTACCTGTGGCACGCCTGCGAAGCGAGAGACAGACACGATGGATACGTTTATTGATTCGTCGTGGTATTTCTTGCGCTATCCCGATGCCACGAATGACAAGCAGGTATTTGATTCAGCACGAGTCAACGACTGGATGCCCGTGGATCAGTATGTCGGTGGGATAGAACACGCAATTTTACACTTATTGTACTCGCGGTTCTTTACCAAAGTCTTACGGGATAGCAATTTGCTCAACTTTGACGAACCTTTCCAACGCCTGTTAACTCAAGGCATGGTACAGGGATTAACTTACATGAATCCCAACAAGGCAGACAAAGATAAATGGGTTCCCACCTCAATTGTCAATGCAGACGATCCTCGCGATCCCCAAACAGGTGAACCGCTAAAACTCGTCTACGCTACTATGTCTAAATCTAAGGGTAATGGTGTTGCTCCAGAAGATGTAATCGCTAAATATGGAGTAGACACCGCCAGAATGTTTATTCTGTTCAAAGCACCCCCAGAAAAAGATTTGGAGTGGGATGAAGCAGATGTTCAAGGACAATTTCGCTTCTTGAATCGGGTATGGCAATTAGTCACCGAATTTGCGCAGCAACCAAATGCAAAAGAACCATCTAAAGTCAAAAATCCGAAATCCAAAATTGAAAAGGATTTGCGACGGGCGATTCATACGGCAATTCAAGCAGTTACCGAAGATTTAGAAGGCGAATATCAATTTAATACAGCCGTCTCTGAATTAATGAAACTCAGCAATGCCCTAGCTGATGCAACGTGCAAAGATTCTCCAGTGTATGCAGAAGGAATTAAGACATTAATTCTGTTATTGGCTCCATTTGCGCCTCACATTGCTGATGAATTATGGCACGCGATCGCACGCCAGGAATCGGTTCACAAACAGTCGTGGTTGAAAGCCGATCCAGATGCTTTGGTGGCAGATGAAATGACATTAGTAATTCAGATTAATGGTAAAACTAGAGGTACGATTCAAGTTCCCGCTCAAGCCGATCGGCAAATGCAAGAAAAGCTAGCAAGAGAATCGGAACCCGCGCAGCGATATATCGAAGGCAAGGAAATTAAAAAGGTCATCGTCGTACCTGGAAAATTAGTTAACTTCGCGCTCGGGTAATTGATAACCGATAATCGAGCTTTTGTAGGGTGGGCAATGCCCACCTTTTTGATTTTAAATATATGTACAAGTAAATATATGGCGGAAATGAATCGCTAAATTCATTGCAGTAAAAAATGAAAAATTACTTTTATCCTCCTTTACCTAATACTTGTTTGATTAACTTTGCTCAAGTTATTGCTCCAGTTGTTATCCCCTATTTTTTTAAATTTGAACTACGTATCGATCGCGAATCCATCGAAACAATTCAGGCTTTAAACGAGCGCAGAATACTTTTATTACCAAATCATCCCACATTTCAAGATCCAATTGCCATCTTTGCCCTTTCTGGTCAGTTAAACCAAAAGTTTTACTACTTGTCAGCATATGAATTATTTCAAGGATTTATGACTGGAATTTTTCAACAATTAGGAGTCTATTCTATTCGACGTGGTTTAGTCGATCGACCCAGTATTGCCCAAACAATAGAAATATTAACTCAACCGAGTTGCCGTTTAGTCATATTTCCAGAAGGAGGATGCTCTTTTCAAAACGATACGGTCATGCCTTTCCGCGCTGGCGCTGTTCAAATTGCTTTTCAGGCTATGAGTAAGCTAGCTAAGCAAGGAGAAATACCCGATCTATATGCTTTGCCAGTTAGTATTAAATACCGCTATACACAAGATATGCAGAGAGTTATTCATCAAACTCTCAACCGTTTAGAACAAGCATTAAATATAAAATCGTGTCTAAAAGATTACGATCGCCTGCAAGCGATCGCACAACATGTCTTAGTCCGCATGGAACGAGAATATGATACTTATTCACCTACTAAAGACGAACTAACCTGGAACGATCGTATTTCTCTGCTACGGATGCATATTTTAGAATCCTGCGAACAACAGCTAGGAATTTCTTCTAATCCTAAAGAACCAGTGCGAGAACGAACCTATAGAGTTGAATATGTACTCAAAACTCAAGTAGATACACTAGAGTCAGAAACAACAGCAGAAACCGAAACTGTAACAGGCGATCGCGCTAATAAATACAGCTTAATTGAAAAGTCAATTAAGCGGTTGCTAAACTTTGATGCGATTTACGATGGTTACGTGGCTGAAAACCCAACACCAGAAAGATTTTTAGATACCCTCACCCGTCTAGAACGAGAAGTATTTGATATCGATAAACCCCCAGCTAAAGGATATCGCCACGCCAGAATTAAAATTGGAGAGCCAATAAATCTTAAAGACTTCTTTACAGAATATCAACGCGATCGTGCTAACACTGTGGATGCTGTTACGCTCAAAGTTCAACAAACAGTACAGCAAAATCTTAATTTGTTAAATGGTAATTGGTAAATGGTAGTTGGTAGTTAGTAGTTGGCGATAGATGTATATCGTCGAGTTTTTTGGCTCGTTCAGTATAGTTATAGCTAGTGACTTAAAATCTAGTATGGTATCAATGTTAGCAAGGATGACATTCGCTAGTTGAGCGTGATAAGATTTACACATAAGTTAAATATTCATTACGATGCGAGGAAACAGAAAATACTCTATACTCCGGTGACAAGATCGAACTGAACAGACGGTAAGTGACAGCGCCTAGAAGAAGCGTATTTCTGTAATTTTGCTTGTATGAAATTATTTGGTTAGATTGTATGCAGCCGTGAGCTGTGACAGAGTAACTATTATTACTTAGTGCAAAAAATACCTTACATCAACTGAATTAAGGGTATCTACTGAAAAAGAACTATCTCTTCATGCGAGCGATCGCTTTGGCATGGAGATTTTCCAAATATATAGCCATTTGTGCTGAATTCAGGCAGATCTCGCGATCGTGCTAGACGGTTGATGGTTAGCTGTTGGCTATCTTCACAACTGACTATCTTCACAGCAGCGGGAGTTGCGTACATCACAAATAACATTGCTATAACTAAGTGCGATCGCAACTATATCAACCATATATCTTATTTAGAACAGCAGTATGATCCGAGAAATTAAGTACGAAAATATATTAATAGCCATGATTGTTTCTCATAAATTTCAAGCGCCTGGAATTCATTTTTTTACTCCGGGCGATTTTTCACAACAATTAGCTTATATGCGTCATCCTACTGGAAAAATTATTCCGCCTCACGTCCACAATCCAGTCAAACGCGAAGTGCAGTATACCCAAGAAGTTCTTTTAATCAAAAAAGGTAGACTGCGGGTAGATTTTTATAATGAATCTCAGCAATATTTAGAAAGCTATATTCTCGAAACTGGCGACGTGATTCTTTTAATTGCAGGAGGACATGGCTTTGAAGTATTAGAAGAAATTGAAATGTTTGAAGTCAAGCAAGGACCCTACGTTGGCGATTTAGATAAAACTCGATTTGTGGGAATTCAAGCAGAACAAGCTCAGCTAGCCGACGATCGCTTACTCCTTGTCAACAACCAGTAACAAATATCAAATATCAAATGACAAATGACAAACATATGCTTGATTATATTCCTGTCAACGAACCACTGTTAGATGGCAATGAAAAAAAGTATTTAAATCAATGTATTGATACTGGTTGGATTTCCTCTGAAGGACCATTTATTAAACAATTTGAAGAACAGTTTGCGGCAAGAGTAGGGCGTAAATATGGCATTGCTGTTAGTAATGGCTCCGTAGCTTTAGACGCTGCTGTATTAGCACTAGGTATTGGTGCGGGTGATGAAGTCATTCTACCTACTTTCACAATTATTTCCTGCGCGGCAGCAATTGTTCGTGCTGGTGCTATACCCGTTGTTGTCGATTGCGATCCTCATACCTGGAATATGGATGTGAGACAGATTGAGGCTAATATCACACCCAAAACCAAAGCAATCATGGTAGTTCATATTTATGGATTACCTGTAGATATGGAGCCAATACTTGCTTTAGCAGCAAAGTATGGGTTGCAAATTATAGAAGATGCAGCTGAGATGCACGGACAAACTTATAAAAATCGTCCCTGCGGTAGTTTTGGTAATATTAGTACCGTTAGCTTTTATCCGAACAAACATATTACTACAGGCGAAGGTGGGATGATTCTCACCGATGACGATCGCCTAGCTGAACGTTGTTGTTCTCTGCGAAATTTATGTTTTCAACCCCAGCAGCGTTTCATTCATGAAGAACTCGGCTGGAACCTGCGGATGAGTAATATTCAAGCTGCTTTAGGTGTAGCGCAACTCGAAAGATTGGACGAATTCATTACTCGTAAACGCCGGATGGGACAACGTTACACCGAGCTATTGTCAGATATACCTGGCTTACAATTGCCAATTCCACAGACTGACTACGCCGATAATATTTACTGGGTCTATGCATTAGTCCTAAAAGATGAAATTCCATTTGATGCTAAAGAGGCAATGAGGCGCTTGCATCATCATCAAGTTGGTAGCCGTCCCTTCTTTTGGTCTATGCACGAACAACCTGTTCTCCACAAAATGGGATTGTTTACTAACGAGTCTTGTCCAGTAGCAGAAAATATCGCTCGTCGCGGTTTCTACATTCCCAGTGGTATAGCTTTAACTGACGAACAGATGGAACGAGTCGTCGAAGTCGTCAAAGAAATTTTGCGATCGCCATAATTTTTTACCAAATTAGTTAAATAGTAGGGTGGGCAATGTCCACCCTATATTTGATTTTCACTTACAGCATTTCTTGCGCTATAGGAGATTCAATGAGGGTTGGGATTTTTTTATCAAATTTTACTCCCCAAATTGGGGGAGGCTTTACGTTTGAAAACGAAGTATTTCGAGCGATCGCTGAATTTGGTGGGGCAAGCGGTCATACTTTTATCGTCTATAGCTGGGACAAAAAATTATCTCAAGCACCTTCGTTGGGGCAACATATTGAATATAGATCGCTGCATCACAGTATCAGAAATTTATTGTTGTCTCAGCCATTAAAAATTGCCAAAGAGCTATTGAAAAGACTACGACAATCAAAAAACCTACTCAAACTTAACAGCGTATTCAAAGACGTAATTTTAGTTGCGATCTTGGGTAATGAAATCGATCTAGTCTGGTATTTAGAACCGAGTACTCGCACAGTTGAAATTCCTTACATTACTACACTTTGGGATCTACAGCATCGGGTACAGCCGTGCTTTCCAGAACTCAGCACCCAAGGACAATGGGACGAGCGAGAACAGTTTTACGCAAAAGTACTGAGGTGTGCTTCCATTGTCGTGACTGGTACAGAGGCAGGTAGAGCCGAAGTCGAAAGATTTTATCAAGTACCAGCTGACCGAATTAAGATCTTGCCTTTTCCCACGCCTGAATGGGCGTTGAATGCTCCATATAACAGCGATCGCTACATCCTAGAGAAGTACAATATACCGGAAAATTACCTATTTTATCCCGCACAGTTTTGGGCGCACAAAAATCATGTCGCTTTATTAATGGCGGTTAAATGGCTGCGATCGCAATTCAATTTAATTTTACCCGTAGTATTTGTTGGCTCGGAAAAGGGAAACAAGCACTATATTCAGCAAGTTGTTGCCGATCTCGACTTATCTAGCCAAGTTCACTTTCTAGGGTTTGTACCGCAAGCCGATATAGTTCCCCTGTATCGCCATGCATTTGCTCTAGCTTTTATGTCTTTTTGCGGACCTGATAACATACCTCCTTTGGAAGCATTTGCTTTAGGTTGTCCGGTTGTTGCTGCCAACGTGTCAGGCGCTCCAGAGCAGTTGGGAGATGCCGCTTTACTAGTTGACCAGCGAGACGAACGGCAGGTTGCTTTGGCGATTAAGTCACTTTACGATGACCCAATTTTGCGGCAAACATTGGTACAACGAGGATTAGCACGAGCGGCAAAATGGACGGGACAAGATTACGTCAAGGCTGCATTTGAAATGATTACTGAATTTGAATCGCTGCGGCGTTGTTGGAGTCAATACGGTTGAGTTAAAAGCGCTCGATCCTCAAAGATCCCCCCAGCCCCCCTTAACAAGGGGGGTTGGGGGGATCTTCTTATCTGAACCGTATTGCTGTTGGAGTAGGTAAAACCTTACGATCGCCAAAGCAGGTAGGAGGCACGCAGAAAAGTTATTCTTCACTTACGTATGTAGGGGCGTGCAAGAGTTGTTGTATGCCCCTACGTATATATAAGCTCATCCTGTGGATCTACTGATGGTCATTGCGATCGCTCCGTAAACCAAAAGTTAATTCAGTGAAACCACGCATGGGGATACGGAAAAAGGCGGCTAAACTTCGTTTGAAGTTGAGTTAGTTCAGGCTAACTTTTAACTTCTTCTAGATAGACAACTTATCTGAAAAATTAGGCTCATTTCATCAGTAAATTTTGCCTCAAAGGTGTGTGAGGAGTTACTAACTCAAGGTAATTCCTGCGGATACGTCTGTCTTGAAGTTGGTAAATTTCTCTAAGTCACTGAGCTACTTGTAATGTGTATTGTTAAAGCTGCTACAACCACTATTCTCTTGGCAACTCTTGCTTGTTGCGAGTTGAGCTACAAAGCCAATGCCAATCCTGTGCCGATCGCCCAAAAACAATTAGGCGATCGCGCTATGGCACTGAAGCAAAATAGTGCAACTGCATTAGAACAGGTGTTGCAAAGTCGAAAGTTTAAAGCCTCCGATTTAGCGCAAGTATCGACTTTAAATGATATTCAGGGTAGCTGGGCGCAGAGTTTTATTGCCGGATTAGTATCGCGGGGTATCGTTCAAGGTTTTCCCGATGGTAGTTTTCGCCCAGACGAGCCAGTAACTCGCGCTCAATTTGCCGCAATTGTCACTAAAGCATTTCCACAACAATCTAACCGCAACGCGATCGCTTTCGCAGATGTACCGGAATATTACTGGGCGAAGGATGCAATTCAGACAGCTTATCAAACAGGCTTTCTGGCTGGATATCCCAACAACACTTTTTTACCAGAGCAAAACATTCCCCGCGTCCAAGTATTAGTAGCTCTAGCCAACGGACTGAACTTGTCGGCAAAAACGGAATCTTCCACCCTGCTCGATACCTTGTATCAAGATGCAGCAGAAATTCCCGACTTTGCCCGTAGTCCAGTGGCAGCGGCAACAGCAAATCGCTTGGTCGTAAACTATCCCAATAAGGATGTACTGCATCCAAATCAAACGGCAACCCGTGCAGATGTCGCAGCATTTATCTACCAAGCTTTAGCGAACCAGGGTGAAATGCCGCAACTGAGAGCTGACGATCCAATAGCTGAATATGTCGTTGGTTTGCAGCCAGCAACTCCTCCAGCAGCATCCACGCCAGAACCGCAGCCACTAACACCCGAGCAAGTGGCAAAACTGCGTCAACAGTATCGTATCGAAGTGACACCGTTAACAGCTCTGATTAGACCGTCAGTACCAGGTGGCGGATCGAGCGTTGGTTCGCCCACGGCATATGGTGCGGGTTGGGGTAGTGCCTTCTTCGGTACGAGTTTTCAAGGTAGAGCGCGCGATACGAGCAAATCGGATGGAGCGGCTTCATTTGGATTTGGTTTAGGCGATGCAAGTAAAGCCGTTGGTCTAGAAATTGCGGCTACAGCTGTCGATTTATATGGAAACACTTTCGGGGATGGGACGATTAGTTTCAAACTGCATCGACTTCTGCCTGCGAACTTTGGAATTGCGGTTGGGGTAGAGAATGCAATTATTTGGGGCGAGACTGACGGTGGTAGCAGTCTTTACGGCGTAGTCAGTAAAGTTTTCAGTCTCACCGAGGATGCAGCAAAGCCTTTTAGTAAGATTACGACCTCAGTAGGTCTAGGTGGTGGTCGCTTCCGTTCGGAAGAGGACGTAGAAGACGGTAACGATACGGTTAATGTTTTTGGCAGCATGGGCTTGCAAGCGACTGAACAACTTTCCCTAATTGCAGACTGGACGGGTCAAGATCTGAACTTAGGTGTATCTGTCGTACCTTTCCGAAGTCTACCTCTAGTCATTACTCCATCTCTTGCCGATGTCACTGGCAATGCTGGTGATGGTGTCCGATTTGTTCTCGGTGTCGGTTATGTCGGTCGTTTCTAAGTCGTGACGAAGGGAATCAAAATCATGAATGTTCAACGCCAGCTCTTTCTTAGTTTAGCTTTAGGATCATTTCTGCTAGTTAGTTCGTTACCCGCTCTGGCTCAGAAGTACAACCAATCAGATGTCACGGGCGCTATTATAACTACCGGCGATATTGTTGGCGGTGCTTTTGTCCCAGGAACGAATGGCGGTTTTAATCCTGCTGCTCAAGTTGCGATCGATCGAGCTGCTGCTGCGCTTAACGGTTTACTAGCAAAAGGGGCGATCGCTGGTATTCCCCCAGAGACGCAGCAAGCACTAGCAAGCATACTGACTGAAACTGGAAATCCTACTTCAGCTGCCACTCAATTTCAAAACACTTTAGTTGCGGCAGGCGCAGATTCAAAATTAGCAGCAGGATTTGTTAAAAGTTTGCAAGGGCTAACTGCTGGGAATGTAATTTCTCCTGGTAAATTAGTAGGGGCTATAGAAGCCTACAACGCTTTAGTTAATAGTGGGAATGGAAACTTTTTGCAAGTTGCTGCACCACAATTGCAAGCGGTAAAAGCAGCACTATTACAACTAGCAGAAGCTTTGACAAAAGCTAATTCTCCAAAAGCTAATGCTCGTCCCTAGTTTTTTAGAGGGTAACATTACAGACTGCTTTCAAACAAGATGTTTTTCCATTGATATCTTGCACCAATAATTCCTGATATCAATTCTCGATTGCGTGCGTGACACTTGTAGGGGCGCACAGCCGTGCGCCCCTACAGATCGTATATTTTACCCAATTGAGAACCGCTATGAAGCAAGCAAAATATCCATTTCAAAGAAGAACATCAAGTGTTCATGGGTAGGCTTCTAGCCTGCTTTTCATACAAGCTGACATTAGACATTTACTAAGTAATTACTCTGACTACTTGTGACAAACCACGGTCAATCTGAATTAATTATTGCAGCTGGTAGAACAGAACACCAGTACTGGAAAGATTTATGGCGCTACCGCGAATTGTTTTACTTCCTGGCTTGGCGAGACATTTTAGTGCGCTACAAGCAGACTGCAATCGGTATTGCGTGGGCATTAGTGCGCCCATTTTTAACCATGATTGTCTTTACAGTAGTATTCGGCAAACTAGCAAAACTACCTGCTGAGGGCGCACCATATCCAATTATGGTGTTTGTAGCTATGTTACCTTGGCAATTTTTTGCTAGCGCTCTTGCAGAATGTAGCAATAGTCTTATTTCTAATGCTAATTTGATTTCCAAGGTTTACTTTCCCCGTTTAATTGTGCCTGCTAGTGCAATTGTTGTCAGTTTTGTAGATTTCCTAGTTTCAGGCATGATTTTGTTAGGTCTGATGGCATGGTATAACTTTATTCCTTCCTGGCGAATTTTGACACTACCATTATTTATGGCGATCGCTTTTGTCGCTGCTATCGGTGGCGGATTGTGGCTATCGGCGTTGAATGTTAAATACCGCGATTTTCGCTTTATTGTGCCGTTCATCGTCCAGTTTGGTTTGTATATTTCTCCGGTTGGATTTAGTAGCAGTATCGTACCCGAACGATGGCGCTTGGTTTATTCACTTAACCCAATGGTAGGTGTGATTGATGGTTTTCGTTGGGCAATTCTTGGTGGAGAGACTCAACTCTATTGGCAAGGATTTATGTTGTCTGTAGGATTAGTAACTTTACTATTTGCCAGTAGCATCTGGTATTTTCGCAAGGTAGAGCGATCGTTTGCAGACGTAATTTAAGTCAAAACTTTAAACCATGTCAGATTCAGTAATTCGCGTCGAAAATTTAGGCAAAAAGTACATTCTCGGCCATCAAAAGCAAGAATGTTACACCACACTGCGAGACACGCTAGCTAACGGAGTCAAATCTTTTAAACATCGCTTTATAAAGCAGCGCGATCGCAGAACTTATCATCCAACTCGTGAAGAATTTTGGGCATTAAAAGACGTTTCTTTTGAGATTAAACAAGGTGAAGCTATTGGTGTTATCGGACGCAATGGGGCAGGGAAATCGACACTATTAAAACTTTTGAGTCGCATTACTGAACCTACTAGAGGAAATATAATTGCTAAAGGGCGAGTAGCCAGCTTGCTAGAAGTAGGAACGGGATTTCACCCAGAACTAACTGGACGAGAAAATATTTATCTTAACGGTTCTATTTTAGGCATGAGTAGAGCTGAGATTAAAAAAAAGTTTGATGAAATTGTTGCCTTTGCTGAAATTGAAAAGTTTTTAGATACTCCGGTCAAGCGTTATTCTTCTGGAATGTACGTTCGCCTTGCTTTCTCTGTTGCTGCTCACTTGGAACCAGAAATTTTGATTGTGGATGAAGTCTTAGCAGTAGGCGATTCAGCATTTCAAAAGAAATGTTTGGGAAAAATGGGTGATGTGTCAACCAAAGAAGGACGAACAGTTTTGTTTGTCAGCCATAGTATGCAAGCTATTGCCCAACTGACTCAGCGTTGCATACTGCTTTCCAAGGGAAACGTTCAATTTGACGGTCATACTAGTAAAGCGGTGCAGTTATATATTGCTGGAGCAAAATTTTCAGACGAGCAGCCTGCATATTACGAAGCTTCTGCGGATAAAACTGGTAACTACATAGCTTGGGCGCAGGTACATACATCTGAAGAGGAAGGAGTCCACTGCTGGGGAAAACCGATTACATTTGAATTTGCATTAAACGTGGCTCAACCGCATGAAAGCCTATGTTTCTCTTTTCAGGTACTGAATGAATTTCAACAACCCATTTGTATTTTTTGGAAATTCGATGACCAAATACCTTTTCGTCGAGAGGCAGGATTGTTTGTTATCAGATGCGAGATTCCAAAATTTAGACTCTACATGGGTTCGTTCACCTTAAGAACATGGTTTGCTGAGCGACGCAGTAGTAATTTATTAGAAAATTTGACTCATATTTGTCCGTTTGAAGTCACAATGCACAGTATTGAGCGACAGGATTATCCGTGGCAACAAGACGAATGCACTTACTTAGAAGATGCTATTTGGCAAGTTGTAGAACAGCCATTGGAAATCTCCTCGAAATCCTAAATTTAAGTTTGATCTAGCAAGCAAATTTCAATAAAATTATGGCAATAAATGATGATGTTAAGTTAGGCACTCAAGTTAGAATTTTTCATCCTCATCTCGTAAATCTATATGGTTGTGTAATTGGAGATGAAACAAAAATTGGTTCCTTTGTGGAAATCCAAAAAAACGCCTTAGTTGGAGCTAGATGTAAAGTCTCATCTCATACTTTTATTTGTGAAGGTGTCATTTTAGAAGACGAAGTATTTGTCGGTCATGGCGTTATGTTTACTAATGACCTTTATCCGCAAGCAACTAATGAAGATGGAAGTCTGCAAACTGAGACTGATTGGCATGTAGTCAAGACTTGGGTAAAGTGCGGTGCTTCTATTGGTAGTAATGCCACCATTCTTGCAGGAGTAACAATTGGAAAAAAAGCCATAATTGGAGCTGGAGCGGTAGTAACTCGTGATGTTCCCGATTATGCAGTTGTGGCGGGGGTCCCTGCTCGTGCTATGAACGATGTGCGTGAATGCAAGCAAACGCGGCAGATTTTGCGATCGCTAAATAGCTAAATATGAATAACTCATTATTGTTTTAGAGGCTGTCATGCAAGATCTAATTAATATAGGTGTAATTGGTTATGGCTACTGGGGTCCAAACCTGGTGAGAAATTTCTCTGAAATCCCAGGAGCGCAGGTAAGAACTGTCAGCGATTTTAAACCAGAATTGCTGGCAAAAGCGCAAACGCGATATCCGACCTTGAAAGTCACGACCGATTATCGAGACATATTAAAAGATCCGAAGATTGATGCAGTTGCGATCGCCACACCAGTTTCGACTCACTTCGATTTAGCTCTAGCAGCATTGCAAGCTGGCAAGCACGTACTGGTAGAGAAACCGATGACGACCTCCTCCGAACAGGCAATGAGGTTAATTGAGGAAGCTCAACGGCGCAACCTAGTGTTGATGGTAGATCACACCTTTGTTTACACGGGTGCTGTTCGCAAGATGCACGATCTGATTACGACAAAGGTTGTCGGCGATATCTATTACTACGATTCAGTGCGCGTTAACCTCGGACTGTTTCAGCATGACGTGAACGTGTTGTGGGATCTGGCAGTCCATGACCTTTCGATTATGGATTATCTACTGCCATACCAACCTTATGCCGTCTCTGCTACAGGTATTAGCCACGTTCCCAGAGGACCGGAAAACATTGCTTACTTAACGTTATTTTTTGAAAACAACTTGATGGCTCATCTCCACGTTAACTGGTTAGCACCAGTCAAAGTTCGCCGCACGTTAATTGGTGGCAGCCAGCGCATGATTGTCTACGATGACTTAGAACCGAGCGAGAAAGTCAAAATTTACGACAAAGGAATTACCCTCAATAGCAACTCTGCCGAAAGCGTCTATCAAATGCTAATTGGCTACCGTGCAGGAGATATGTGGGCGCCGCACTTAGATATGACAGAAGCAATACGGACAGAAGGACTGCACTTTATTGATTGTATCCAGCAAGGCGATCGCCCTATCACTGATGGGGAAGCAGGATTGCGGGTCGTAAAAATTCTGGAGGCTGCTACCCAGTCCATCAAGCAGCAAGGGCGATTAATTGAATTAAACACAGTGGAGGTAGCAGCATGATCCCATTTGTAGACTTAAAAGCACAATACCTGAGCATTAAAAACGAAATCGATACTGCTGTCCTCAAAGCCCTAGAAAGCACGCAATTTGTGCTAGGCAGCGAAGTTGTTGCTTTAGAAGAAGAGTTCGCTCATTACTGTAATGCTGACTATGGCATTGCTGTCAACACAGGAACTAGCGCGCTCCACTTAGCATTATTAGCCGCTGGTATTGGTGCGGGTGACGAAGTGATTACCGTGCCTTTCACTTTTGTTGCTACTACGGCAGCAATTTGTTACACCGGAGCTAAACCCGTATTCGTTGATATCGATCCGGTTTCCTACACGATTGACGTAACCCAGATTGAAGCAGCAATTACCGAGCGGACGAAAGCAATTCTGCCTGTACATCTGTACGGTCAACCAGCCGACATGGAACCGATACTAGAAATTGCTCGCCGTCACGGTCTAATTGTGATTGAGGATGCCGCTCAAGCTCATCGGTCTGAGTATAAGGGACAGCGAGTTGGCAGTCTGGGCGACATTGGTTGTTTCAGCTTTTATCCCGGCAAGAACTTAGGAGCATGTGGTGAAGGCGGTATGGTCGTCACCAACAATCCCGAGTACGAGCGCCAAATGCGGATGCTGCGCGATTGGGGACAGGAACGCAAGTATCACCACGTCTTTAAGGGATACAACTACCGCATGGATGGCATCCAGGGAGCCATTTTGCGGGTGAAGTTACGCCATTTAGACAAATGGACTGAGGCACGCAGAGCGCACGCCGCCAGATATGACAAACCGCTAGCAAATGCAGGCGTGAAAACTCCCACAGCGATGCCTTACAGCCATCACGTTTATCATGTCTATGCCATTCGTTCTCCTCAACGGGATACCTTACAACAAAAGCTACAAGAGAAAGGAATCCAAACAGGCATTCACTATCCGATTCCCGTACACCTACAACCAGCTTATGCCGACTTAGGTTATCAAGCTGGCGCGTTTCCTCACTCAGAAGCGGCATCCAAGGAAGTTTTATCCTTGCCAATGTATGCAGAATTGATCGCAGATTCACAAACTCAGATTATCAATGCGGTGATTGCTGAATATGTCTGACACTTTTTCCTTAAAATTTCTCGGTCACGCTGGTATTCTCCTCAAAGCTGATGGTGTGACTTTACTATGCGATCCTTGGATGAGCGAGAGCGGTGCTTTCTTGCATAGTTGGCATCAATACCCACCGAATGATTTTCTCGAACGGCAAGACTTATACGATGCAGATTATTTGTATATCAGCCACGATCATGACGATCATTTCGACCGAGATTTTCTAAAAGACTTTCCCAAGCATAAAGTCACTGTCATTATTGCTGAATTTTTGACAGATACCTTTGCTAGAGAAATTGCCAAGCTTGGTTTTACCCGCATATTGGAACTCAAAGATTGGGAATCGTATCAACTGGCTGAAAACTTCAGCGTTGCTGTTGTTAAAGACAAGTCGCTCTACAAAATAGATTCTGCATTACTGATCGAAGTTGGCAACACGAAGATCTTGCACAAAAATGACTGTCATATCCCAGATGAAGATATTCCTAAATACAGGGAATTAGGGATCGATTTTCTCTTTGCCCAGTTTTCGGGAGCAATGTGGTATCCAGCGACTTATGCATATGAAGCTAAAAAACAACAACGAATAACAGCAAAACTCAAACAGAATATGTTAGATAGTTTTGTTGACTTTGCTAATAACATTTGTGCCAAACATGTTTTTCATTATGCTGGACCTCCTGCTTTTCTGGAAGATGATATCTTTCACCTAAATTTCCAAGAAAACAGCATTTTTCCCGATCAGTGGGATGTGTACGAAGACCTTTCTCAGCAAATTAATGGTGATTTAACCCTACTTTTGCCCGGAGATATCGTGCAATTATCATCCGCTAGGCAACTAGAAATTACACGCCAGTTTATCTCGCTTGGACTTTCGCAAAAAGCGTCAGTTTTAGATAATTACAAGCAGAAAAGAGCTACCGTTATTCAATCCTATCTCAGTAATTTGCCTCAACCTAGCAAAGAATTTTTGCAGAAATTTAGCGTCCATATTCAGCAATTATTTTCTGCTAGCATTTACTTAACTGAGAAAGTAAACGCTCTCGTAAAATTTACCCTGACTGGTGTGAATGGTGGCTCTGTGTATGTTGAAACTCGCGATCGCGAATTTGCGATTATGCAATCGTGTACGGAAACGCCAAACTACGAGTTTACGATAGACACTGCGATCGCCAACCTTCTAGTAGAAGGCAAAGAACATTGGGAAAGCTTGTTCTTAAGTATGAGGTTCAAGGCAAAACGCCGACCAGATGCTTACAACTGGCCCTTATTTGCTATCTTGCGCTACGGTAATGAACCTAAACTTATTGCTCAAGTTGAAAAAACGCTCCAAGCAGCCGAGAACGAAGAATTTATCGTCAGAGATGGAGAAAAAGAATACCACGTTCAACGCTATTGTCCTCACGCAGGAGCAGATCTTTCCCAGGTGAAGGTTCATGACGATAAGTTAGTTTGTCCGAGACATCGTTGGATATTCGATCTTCGTTGTCAAGGCAAATGTATAGTTGGTGGCAACATGCCTTTGAAAGTTTATCAATCAAGTGAAATAACTAGTCAGAAAACAGCTGAGGAAGTTAATGTTTGAACTAGATAGAACTAGAATCGTCAAAGCCGTGCATGGCTTGAAAGACTTTCAACCAGATCCTGATTTTGAAATTGGACTAGCAGAATATCTCCTCGAACGGTACGAACGATCGGCATTACTTGAGTTGTACTCGCGCTTTGCTACTAGTGATGGAGATTTTGATGGACTGATGCGACGAGCGATCTGGCGAGCGGTCGCACAGCAATTTGGACATGGAGTTCGGATTGAGAGTGGAGTCGGTTTTAAGCATCTAGAAACATTTGAGATTGGCGATCGCGTTTTCATTGGTTCGCAGAGCTACATTCAGGGACGGTTTGACGGTAGGTGCGTCATTGGCAACAACGTTTGGATTGGTCCGCAAAGCTACTTTGATGCGCGTGACTTAACGATTGAAGATAATGTTGGCTGGGGACCAGGTGCAAAAGTTCTGGGTTCAACCCATACCGGATTACCGATTGACGTTCCCATTATTCAAACAGACCTGGAAATCAAATCAGTCAAAATTGAAGCCGGAGCCGATATTGGGATGAATGCCGTTATTCTTCCTGGGGTGACTGTTGGTAAAAGCAGTATTGTCGGTGCTGGAGCAGTTGTAACTAAGGACGTACCACCATTTGCGATCGTTGCTGGCGTTCCCGCTCGTTTTCTCCGCTGGCGTGATGGATACGAATCCTCAGAGGAGTTAACAGAATATGCAAGTAGCTACGGAGTGTAACAAGGCAGTTGGCTGTTGTGATGAGAGGAAATAAAAGTGCTAGAAACATCGAAGCGGTTGGAATCGACAAAAGAATTGGAGCAAATAACGGCTGAATACCTCAATCCCACGCCAGACAGAAGCGTTGACCAGAAAGTATTAGATCTCGTTTCAGATTTGGTGATATCTAGGCTTGATGGCGATCGCATCCTAGAGTTAGGTGTAGGCGATCGGATCTGGACTCCAAAGTTAATCGACAAATTTGCCGACGTGACGAGTGTAGATGGCTCGTCAGGTTTGCTAGCTGCTATGCAAGCAGATCTTGTTGGCAAACTTGATGGCAAGCATTGGACACCAGTTTGCTCTTTATTTGAAGACTACCAGCCAGATCGAACTTTTGACACCGTTCTAGCAACTTTTGTCCTCGAACACGTAGATAATCCTGGGCTGATTCTCCAGATGGCTAGGCAGAATTGGCTCAAACCAGGGGGGAAATTAGCAGTTGTCGTACCTCACGCACTCAGTTTACACCGACGCTTGGCTGTCAAGATGGGGCTAGCGACCTATCCGGGAGAATTGGGTGAGACAGACCGACGCATGGGACATAAACATGCTTTTACGTGTTACGAAATGGAAAAGCTACTCGTAGAAGCTGGGTTTCAGATCGTTGAGCAGAAAGGCATGTTTGCCAAGGTATTACCTAATAGTACGCTTGCTGCCTGTAGCGACAAGCAGCTATGTGGCTTGTTTGAGTTAGGTCTAGATCTGCCGATGGAATACTCAACAACTATTTACTTTTTAGCAGAGGCAAAAAGTAGATGACTGGTATACGAAGTCAGAAGTCAGAAGTCAAAAGTCAAAAGTCAGAAGTCAGAAGTCAAAAAAATGATGCTGTGGCTCAAGACGCGATCTATTTCTGCCTTGCTGCACAAGCTTAGATTGCGATCGCTTCGGAGTTACAGTTGCAAAATTCAAACAAATACTCTCAGGAGATACGCAGTCGATCCCCCAACCCCCTTAAAAAGGGAGCTTTATTCCCCCCTTGTTAAGGGGGGCTAGGGGGGATCGTCAAGATCTGAAACTTCAAGTGCGTAATTCCTGACTCTACTAGGTTTTAGGTTTAACAAATGCAGATTAACAAAGTACTCATTACGGGCGGAGCTGGTTTAGTAGGCTCCCACATTACCGATCTGTTGGTCAAGCAGGGAGTCGCTGAGATTGTTATTCTTGATAACTTCACGCGCGGGAATCAAAAAAATCTGAGCTGGGCATTAGAGCGCGGCTCGGTGAAGATTGTGACAGGTGACATACGCGATCGCCTACTGCTTGCCGATGTCATGCAAGGTGTCGATGTCGTCTTTCATCAAGCAGCAATTCGGATTAACCAATGCGCTGAAGAACCGCGCTTGGCGTTAGAAGTTTTAGCAAATGGGACTTTCAACGTCTTAGAAGCTGCGGTCAGTGCTGGAGTGAAAAAAGTAGTTGCAGCTTCATCCGCCTCAATCTACGGTATGGCAGAGGCATTTCCTACCACAGAATCGCACCATCCCTACAACAACCGCACGATTTACGGTGCAGCTAAGACATTTAACGAAGGACTGTTACGCAGCTTCTATGACATGTACGGGTTGGACTACGTAGCCTTACGCTACTTCAACGTTTACGGTCCGCGCATGGATATTTATGGCGTTTACACCGAAGTCCTGATCCGCTGGATGGATCGCATAGCCGCAGGTCAACCGCCACTGATTTTCGGTGATGGCAAGCAAACAATGGATTTCGTCTATATCGAAGATATCGCTAGAGCAAACATTTTAGCTGCCCAGGCTGATGTTACAGATGAAGTGTTTAACATTGCCAGTGGTGTAGAAAGCAGTTTGAACGACCTAGCCTACAGTTTGGCTAGGGTGATGGGGTCAGATTTGCAGCCAGAGTATGGTGCAGAACGCAAAGTGAACCCCGTGCAGCGGCGACTAGCAGATCCGAGCAAAGCTAGAGAATTGCTGGGTTTTGAGGCACAGGTTTCACTAGAAGAGGGGTTGCGTCGGCTCGTCAAATGGTGGAGCGATGAAAAACAAGCAAAGGAAATATGCCATGTCTGAGCAGATGCAGAATATTCCAATTGCTAAACCTTGGATGGGTGAAGCCGAGGCAGATGCCGCTAAGCGAGCAATCATGTCCGGCTGGGTAACGCAAGGACCCGAAGTCACCGCCTTCGAGCAGGAGTTTGCCGCTTACGTAGGAGCAAACTATGCTTGTGCAGTGTCTAATTGCACCACGGCGTTGCATTTAGCTTTATTAGCTGTTGGCGTAAAACCTGGGGATGAGGTAATTACCGTCAGTCACTCCTATATTGCCACTGCCAATAGTATTCGCTATTGCGGTGCGATCCCCGTATTTGTGGATATCGAACCGCACACTTACAATATCAATCCCACTTTGATTGAAGCCGCGATCGGCAATCGCACCCGCGCGATTCTCGTCGTCCACCAAATGGGAATGCCTTGCGACCTCAAAGCGATTTTGGACGTTGCCCGTCGCTACAATTTGCCAGTCATCGAAGATGCCGCTTGCGCGATTGGGAGTGAAATTCTCTGGGATGGGGAGTGGGAAAAGATCGGCAAGCCACACGGGGACATCGCCTGTTTTTCCTTCCATCCCCGTAAGATAATTACGACTGGTGATGGTGGAATGCTAACCACCAGCAATCCTGAATGGGACAAACAATTTCGTCTGTGGCGACAGCACGGAATGAGTGTTTCTGACACGGTGCGTCACGGTGCGAAACAAGTGATTTTCGAGTCCTACCCGATGTTGGGCTACAACTACCGCATGACCGATATCCAAGCGGCAGTCGGAAGGGAACAGCTCAAACGCCTACCAGAAATTGTGGCACGTCGCCGTTACTTAGCAGAGCAATATCGGGAAAAGCTGGCAGATGTGCGGGGATTGAAATTAGCAACAGAGCCAGTTTGGGCGCGGAGTAATTGGCAAGGTTATTGCGTCCGCTTGCCTAAGCAGTGCAACCAGGTGCAAGTCATGCAGACGATGCTTGATGCTGGGATTTCCACGCGACGCGGGATTATGTGCGCCCATCGCGAAGAGGCATATCAAAGTGAAGCTTGGTCTTGTGGTGGCGATCGCCTCCTAGAAAGCGAGCAAGCTCAAGATCGGACTATTGTTTTGCCACTTTTCCATCAGATGACCGAGGAGGAGCAGGAGCGCGCGATCGCGGTTTTGAAGACTGCTTGTCAGGTTTGAGTATAGTGCCAGCAAAGATGAGTAGGAGATAACAAAGAGTTTTGTATGGAGACAATAGCTAGCGATACACTCAGCCTTTGGCGAGAAGAAGGTAGCCGCCTGATTCCCCAAAACTTCGAGGCATTTCGCAGCCTAGTCGATCGGGCGAGAGACTTTGTACAAAAAGGTCAATATCACACAGCGGCAGTGTATGCAGAAATTGCAGCTTTGTATGCAACTGAGAAACACTGCGGTCTTTTTGTTAGCCCTGAGCTAGAGCAGATTCTCCTGACAATCGGACAAAAGGCTATATCGACTGACTTTACTCTCGATCGGAATGCCTCATTCAATCAAGCACCAAAAAACATACTACATGTTTCTACTGCTGTCATGGGCGTTGGCGGACATTCTAGAATGCTGTGGCGCTGGATTGGGCAGGATACTGAGCGTTCCCACTCGCTTGTGTTAACACGGCAGGGATCGAACGAGATCCCTCAATTTCTCATTGATGCTGTGAATAACAGTCACGGCAAAGTATCCGTGTTGGATCGGAGTATCGGGAACCTTGTTTCTTGGGCTAAAAGACTACGTAAAATTGCGACATCAGCAGATCTGGTCGTACTCCATATATGGAGTTACGATGTGATTCCAACTATTGCATTTGCAAATAGGGAACAATCTCCACCGATTATTTTTGTAGATTACGGCGATCATTGCTTTTGGCAAGGAGTTAGTATCGGCGATGTCGTGGCTAATCTGCGCGAATCTGGTATGCGTTTATCCCAGGAGCGTAGAGGTATCGCGAGCGATCGCACCGTAATCCTACCGATTATTTTAAATCCCACGCAAAGAGTACTTTCCAGAACTGAGGCAAAACGAAAGCTTGGTTTTGCTGAAGATAGCGTCGTGTTGCTCTCTATTGCTAGATCGCTTAAGTACAGAACGATTGATGGAGTTAGCTTTGCGGATGCACATGTCCCATTATTGGAAAAATACGACCGAGCGATTCTCATAGTCATTGGTCCAGTCGAGTCTGAGGAATGGTCGGCAGCTATCCAGCGATCGCAGGGGAGAATTAAAGTTTTCGGGCAGCGCGAAGATACTGCCGTATTCTACCAGGCTGCTGATATCTACGTTGATTCATTTCCTTTCGTCTCGATTACATCGCTATTAGAAGCAGGAAGCTATGGTACGCCTCTAGTCAGCCGCTATCCATACTCTAGTGCGTCTGCGCTCCTGAGTGCCGATGCACCAGGTCTGACTGACCAGCTGCTCCTTGCTCGCAATCTTCCAGAGTACATGGCAGTGCTATCTCGCTTAGTCGAAGATGAAGAATTGCGACGATCGCTTGGGGAAGCCACTAAACAAACAATTATAGAGAGACACATGGGGAGTAACTGGCAGCGCTGCCTAGAAGATGTGTACTTCCGTGCGACAACTGTGCCTCGATTAACTATTACATCAACTCCAACGGCAGATCGAATGTTTGTCGGCGAACCAGATGTTTTTTTACAAAAAGTTTTTAGCACAAGAGATATTGAAATTGAGGAGATCGTGCAATCTCGCCTGAGACTTATGCCCTTGCAGCAGCGTTTCTCTAGCTGGGTCGAATTAGTCAAGCAGCAGGGTTTTGGACGGCTTAACGTCTTGTTGCCGGAATGGTTTTACTGGCACTACTACCATCGCTTACAAAAATGGCGTGCTTTGCTGAAAAAGCGGCTTTGTCAATATCTTCCCGCTCAAACTTTCAAACCCTTTAAGTAAAGAACGTTTCTTAATAATTTCTCTTAGTTATCTTAAAATTATGCGGACATATTATTATGTGGACATGTTGGCGTACCCGTAATGGCAGCACTCGGATCAAACTAGCAATTTCTCGTTCGATTCCCTATTTCTTTGAGGATTTACGCGGCGGATTTATTCATCAAATTAGTAATCTCCTTCGCTTCACTGGCATTCATGCCAACATGAAACATCTTGGAATGAAACTTGGTATTGTTAAGGCTCCAGAAAATACTATCCCTCAGATTTCAGACAAGTCACCAATTCAACAATTGGCAACTCTAGTCAGCAAACCTATTATTTTTGCTTCCTATTGCATCGATGCAAGCTTTCAAGGCAACTTAAAATTTTGTGGTGGCACCAAAGAACTCAATCTGCTGGTGAAACTGCTGCGTCAAAAGGGTTACGAAGCTTATATGGTTACCTACGACGGCAGCTACGAACCTTGGTTGCTCGATAGTCAACCTCATCTTTCCATCGCTGAGTATCGGGAGAAACTCAAGTCAGCTCAGAATGTACGCTGTGTGACTTCCCTTGCAGGTGCTAAAGCCTTCATACAACCGTGTCAGCAAATCTACCTTTGGGATATGGAGCTAGCAATTACCGAGCATCAAGATTTTGCTGCTTTAGCAAACCTATATCAAAATAAGCTTCAAGGTGTTGCTGCTATCTCCCGCACGATTCAGGCTTGGCACATGGCTCACTTCCAGCGTTCCTGTACCCTCCTGCCCAATCTGATCGATCGCGCCTTTTGGTTTCCGACTCCAGAGCAACGGCAACCTCGTCGCGTTGGTTACATGGTTGAAGGTTCCCACACAGAAGCCTATCTCAAAATTATCCGTGAAACCGTTCAAGCGAAAGGTCTCGACTTAGAATTTCAGCAAATTCAGGGTATTGAAGCGGAGGTTCTGGCTGGTATGCGCTCTTGCGAAGTTTTCCTCAGCATGAATATTGGCAAGGATTTCTTGTGGGGGGAAGGCTGCCCCAGAACTGTAATTGAAACCCTCGCCACTGGAGGTATTGTCATTGCGTTTGATATTATTGGCAACCGCGAAACGATCCAAGACAACTTCAACAGTGTCCTCGTACCCCGATATCGCCCCGAACTGATGGCAGAGGCGCTAGTGCGCCTTTATAGTATTCCTGGCGAACTCGATCGCCTCCGCAGCAATGCCCTAGCTTTGATGCAAGCGTGCCATACCTTTGAAGCCCGTTGGTCTGCCATCCAAGAATTTTTGCAACTGTAACCCCATTTTGAAAGCTTGCGAGTTTGGTATTGCAAAGTAAAAGCGATCGCATTTGCCCTTTGGAGGGTGCGATCGCTAGGAAGTTTTGAACTAGGGAAGCGTGGAACGATAATTTCCTAAAGAGGATTTAGTTATTGGGAGTAAACACGACATCAACCCAGTAGTTACTCGACTTATATGTTTGGTTGGGGAAGCCACTAGAGCCATACTTGTAAACTCCGTTGCCTCCGCTAGCTCCATTCACAAGAAAGTGTAGCGGACCGTTATCAGCGCCAGAAACAGCAAAGTAATTTTCATCACTGGAGTAGCGCCCGACATTGGTGTGATAAGAAGCAACATAGACAGTATTGGCGTTAATTGCTACAGGGCGATCGAAGTTGACTTGCTGCCAACCTGAAGCAGTTTCATTGGTAAATGTTGCTGTTGCCAGTTGCTGTCCGCTGCTAGTCCACAAGTTACCAACATGTACGCCCGTATTTCCACTACCCTTGTAAAATCGAATGCCAGTGATATAACCGCTGATATCTGTTCTAAACTTAATGCCAAGTTCCACGGCTGCGGTATCGGAGTCTGCTACTACAACGGGCATTGCATTGGAACTCCAAATACTATAAGTAGAAGTCGATGCTGCGGCTGCGGTGGTGAAAGACCAGCTAGAGTTAGTTACGAGGGCATTGCCAGCTAAGTCTTGTACCCGTGGTTGAGTTGACCCGCCTCTGACGGTAGCGCGATAGGTTGTACCAGCTACTAGCGAACTGCTCGGTTGTAGGATTGCCGTGCGGCTAGCGGCATCGTAGGTGACGCTGGCAGGGACGACAGCATTAGTGGCATCTTGCAACACGAAAGTATTGATGTTAATTGTCGCGGGGTCGATCGCTTCGCTAAAAGTCGCGGTGAGACTCGTCCCAGTACTCACATTAGTCGCGCCGTTGCTGGGAGAAACTGCACTGACACTAGGCGGAGTCGTATCTGTGGCTGGTGGGGTTGGATTGCTAGCATTGGTTGTAAAGGTGACATCAACCCAATAATTGCTGGCGCGATAGGTGTTACTGGGAAAGCCAGTTGTGCCGTACTTGTACACTCCATTCCCGCCACTTTCGCCATCGCGCAGAAAATGCAGTGGTGGGCTATCGATGCTGGTGGTAAAGTAGCCTTCGTTGATGGCATAACGTCCGCTGCTGGTGTGGTAAGAGGCGACGTAGACGGTGTTGGCGTTAATCGCGACTGGTTGCGAAAATTTGACTTGTTGCCAACCTGTAGCAGTTTCGTTGCTAAAGGTAGAGGTTGCTAGCAACTGTCCCGCACTCGTCCAGAGGTTACCAACGTGCGTCCCAGTATTTCCACTGCCTTTGTAGAAGCGGATGCCAGTGATATAACCGTTGAGATCGGATTTGAACTTGACTCCCAGTTCTACAGCTTGAGTGTCAGAGCTGGCTGCTGTGGTCGGGGTTGCCGTGTCATTCCAGGTATTGCACGGACAGGTACGTTCTCCAACTGTAACGGTAGTGGTTGCCCCAGCAGTTTCAAGATTACCGCTATCGTCGATCGCCCGGCTTTTAACAGTTACCGATCCGGTTGCTTGAGGTGTCCAAGTATAGCTCCAGTTCGTGCGACCCGTAGCTGGATGCCATGTCGTACCACCATCAACAGATACCTCAACACCACCGACAACACCACCGATATCGCTTGCCGTGCCACTAATCGTGACTGCGTTGCCTGCCTGTACGCTAACAGCTGGTAGCGATGAGATTGTTGAAGTAGGAGCGGTTATGTCGGTTGAAGCAGTGGCTGGCACCAATCCAGTCTGCAATGTATGAGGCTGCACGCCCATGTCAGCAAATAAGTTAACCGTCGCTTGCTGCATCCGCACATCTGGAACCGAGCTACCGCGATCGTGATTCCCATCTAAGCCCCAAGACCACTGGACTGTCCCAGCGCCAAAAACGAGCGCACCGCTATTATGTTTGTACAATGTCAGGTGGTGAGTTGCTGTAGCCCGCCCAAACCGAGAGCCATAGTCTTGTAGAACGGGTGCATTGTTAACAGTAGTTGTTGACAGCCGAATTAAGCCAGCGGGTCGAAAACCATTGTCAATATCCTCATCCCACTCATAACCTAGCGTGCGATCGGATAGTGTGGCAGTGCTTCCTGGTGCGAGGGTGGCAACACTCGTATTACGCCACAAGCGCATCTTACCGTCTGCTTCGGGTACCTTGATGGCAGTTGTCGCTCCGTCATTAACTGTAAAGAGAGTGCCAGTTAAGGCATTTTCAGGACGACCGCCATCGGCTGGTGGGCTGAAGCGCGGATCGCGCCAAGTACCAGTCCAGATTCCTGCTTGCGGATCGATTTTGGCATTAGCTACGGTTTCCTTGTAAGCGACTAGAGTACGATAGGATGTCCCCGATCCATCAATGGCGTTTTCCCAACGAGTCTTCCAATAGACTTCGTTACCGCTGAAGAAAGCCAAGTTCACGCCGCGATCGCGAGCGGCTTCTACGTTGGCACGTTGCCCTGCCGACCAATACTCGTCGTGACCGACCGATAAGAAGATTTTGTGATTGCGGATCAGGCTACCGTAGCGATCGCTATCAACTCCAGTGAAGTAGCTGACGTTATATCCATTAGCTTCCAGCCAACGAACCATTGGGTACTCGGTGGCAAACAGCCAATCTTGACCGCCATCAACTACGCGCGTGGTGAATGGACGATTGTAGCTAACCTTGTAGGCTCTACCGACTGGAGATCCGCTATAGAGACTATTGCCACCATAGTTGTTGTAAGCTTGCCAGGTAGTATCGGCAGTCTGGAACAGTAGATCGGACGTACTAGCGTCATCTCGGACAATGAAGACAATATGGCTGGCTCCCCCAGTATCGGTACGTACGACTTTAGCAAAATAGATACCTGAAGTGGCATTTGTCGGGATTGCCCACGATGCAGACACCGCCCAGTTACCGCAATCGATCGATCCAGTTGCCGCGTCATTTAAGCAGTTTGGTTGGGTTTGAGGGCGATTTAACACTTGAACGGTTGTGACTTTGCGAGCGCCCATGCCCCGATAGTAACCCATGCGATAGATATCGAGGCGATAACTAGAAGCATTGGTTTTAATTTTAAAGTTGACTGTCTCGCCTCGGTTAACGCTCATATCGCTGGCGAAACCTTGGATACTCGTATCGCCAACACCACTAATGTCCCACTCTGTAGCAGGATTGCCCGTTAAACAATTCTCGGCGACGATCGCATTTGTGGGAGCAGCACAGATATCAGCAGCGATCGCACTTTGCACTTGCAGTCTAGATCCTACATCCAGTCCTAAGACCAGAAACATTGCTGCACTTGCAATTGAAATAAATCTCATCAATCTTTTTTTCATTTGATTTTCTGTTCGAGTAGTTGTGGATAGACAATGCCAAGGAAACCTATTCCCTGGCTTTAGATAAATTGCGGCTCTCCGTTCGCTACAGAGATTTAGTTAGATTTAGTTATTTGGAGTAAAAACGACATCGACAAAATAGTTGCTCGACCGGAATGTCTGAGAGGGGAAGCCACCGTTGCCGTATTTGTAAACGCCATTGCCACCGTTAGCCCCATCGCGCAGAGCATGTAATGGTCCGTTATCAAGCCCAGAATTAGCAAAGTAGTTCAGCGCATAAGCGTAGTTGCCAGTCGTGGTGTGATAGGAGGCAACGTAGACGGTATTGGCAGTAATTGGCACTGGTTGGGTAAAGTTCACCTGCTGCCAGCCTGTAGCAGTCTCATTCGTAAATGTTGCCGTTGCTAGTTGTTGTCCGTCGCTAGTCCACAAAGTTGCTTTGTGCAAACCCGTGTTACCACTACCTTTGTAAAAGCGAATACCAGTGATGTAGCCGTTCGCATTCGATTTGAACTTGACTCCTAGCTCTACAGCACTAGGATCGAAGGTGGCGATTTGGGAAGGAATGGTCGAACTATTCCAAAGGCTATAGGAAGTCGATGCTGTGGCTGTGGTGGTAAAAGACCAGGTAGAGTTAGTTGCTAAAGCATTGCCAGCGAGGTCTTGTACTCGTGGTTGAGTTGTCCCACCTCTGACGGTAGCGCGATAGGTTGTACCAGTTGCCAGAGGATTGCTTGGTTGCAGAGTGGCGGTGCGGCTAGCGGCATCGTAGGTGACAGTGGCAGGGACGACAGCATTAGTGGCATCCTGCAACACGAAAGTATTGACGTTAATCGTCGCCGGGTCGATCGCTTCGCTAAAAGTAGTAGTAATGTTCGTGCTGGTACTAACACTGGTCGCGCCGTTGCTGGGAGAAGTAGCGCTGATGCTGGGTGGAGTCGTATCTGTAGCACTAGTAGTAAAGGTGACATCAACCCAATAGTTGCTAGCGCGATAGGTGTTGCTGGGGAAGCCAGTTGTACCGTACTTGTACACCCCATTCCCTCCGCTCTCGCCATCGCGCAGAAAATGCAGTGGTGGGCTATCGATGCTAGCGGTAGCAAAATATCCTTCGTTGATGGCGTAACGTCCGCTGCTGGTGTGGTAAGAGGCGACGTAGACAGTGTTGGCGTTAATCGCGACTGGTTGCGAAAATTTGACTTGTTGCCAACCAGTAGCAGTTTCATTGCTAAATGTTGCCGTTGCCAGTAGCTGCCCGGTACTCGTCCAGAGGTTGCCAACGTGCGTGCCGGTATTTTCACTGCCTTTGTAGAAGCGGATGCCAGTGATATAGCCGTTGAGATCGGATTTGAACTTGACTCCCAGTTCTACAGCTTGAGCGTCAGAGTTAGCTGCTACAGCGGGTGTTGTCGTGTCATTCCAGAAGCTGTACGAACTAGACGATGTTGTCGTAAAAGACCATCTGAAGTTAGCGACTAGGGGATTACCTGCTAAGTCTTGGACGCGAGGCTGGCTCGTCCCACCGATGACGGTAGCGGTATAGGTCCTGCCCGTGACTAACGAACTGCTCGGTTGCAATGTGGCGGTGCGGGTAGTGGCGTTGTAGGTGACGGTAGCGGGGACGATCGCATTGGTTGAATCTTGCAATATAAAGGTATTAGCGTTAATTGTGGCTGGATCGATTGCCTCGCTGAAGGTGGCTGTGAGACTCGATCCAAGACTGGCGTTTGTTTCTCCGTTGCTGGGAGAAGTAGAACTGATGCTAGGTGGAATCGTGTCTGTAGTAGCGTTAGTGTATGTAGCAACGTAATTGCCGCTAGCAGCTGAGAACAAGGCGTACTGAATACCTTTGATTTGCTGGGTTGTGTAAGTAACTGGGCTGCCATTAAGCGTAATACTGGCAATTGTTCCAACTGTCGATCGCACTGGTAACATTGCTTGCAGCCCTCTTGTGCCTGTACCTGGCGCGATCGCAAAGCTCAAAGTATTGTTATTCCATGCCAACCCGCTGAATGAGGAATTGTTGCGACCATCAAGCCAAGTCAACATTTGACGGGCGGAAACAATCGGTATACCACGGGCTTGTGCTGAGCTAACCACTGCATCGGAAACTGTTGAGAGGTTGCTATCAGTATGGGCGTTGACCGTGAAAACACCGTAATACCCCTCTGCTCCCAGTGCGCGATCGAGTAGAGTATTGACTGTGAAAGGGTATGTTTGTCCCGACTCATCGGTTATTTGGGTAGTTGCTTGATAAACGTCAATGAGCGTCCCGTTTAGGTCGGCAAAGCGCATTGGCATACCACTTCCAGTAAAGAACCCCGGGCGATCGCCTACCCAATTAGGCGGCCAGAAATAGTAGTTGGTATCGAGCCGGATTCCTTGACTCAGCTCTACTTTGGACGCGGTAGCCCAGTCACTCCAAACACCGCAGTGATGGCGTTGGCTAGGCGAGGCAGGTATGCTGGGGAAGCGGCTACTCCACGCATTAAGTTGCTGTGTATAGAAAGTTTGAAGTGAGGTGGGCGTATAGTTCGCACAGTTCGTATTGACATGCAACCCCACTTCAAAACCATCAGCAGTGAAAGCGGCTGCCTGTGCATTACTGATTGGTGTATTGGGATAAATATATGAAGTGCCGCGAACGCATTCCCAATCGTCTACAGAGCAACCAGCCGGACTCATGGTTTTGTATTGGTTGAATCGACCTACTGTCCCTCCATTCCCATGATCGTCTCCAGTCATCAGCACAACCGCTTTCTTACCATGCGGAAAATACCAGAAACGGGGGAGGGGTTTTTTGTCCGAGTTCATGGTCAGAATTAAGTTTGCTAGCAAGCGTTGTTGTTCGTCAGCTTGCGGAATCGCAACCTTGTTCATATCGATCCAGTCTGGTTGAGGATCGTGACTTGCCGCACCAAAAAACATGTCATTAGCGCGAATCGGCGAGAAACCATCGCGCTCCTGCCCAGCCCAAGCAGGATTTCCTTGACGGGTGTAGACGATCGAGCGCGCTAAATCGTAAGTAAATGCTGCAACCTGACCACCACTGCTACCAATATTACGTAAGGTTACAGCTGGATTGGAAGTTGCTGCGATCGCATTTGTATAAAGCGTGGCGAGACTGGTAGCACCGTTGAGCGTGTAGCGATCGGCTGTGTCGTGAAACTGGATAGTTTGGTTAACAATGCCATTACCAGGAGCTTTTGACGTGTCTACAAGTAAGTAACCGTTGGAGAGTGTGGAGGCTGTATCAGTAAGACCAAGTAAATTACTAAGCTGCTTGTCAGGACGCATTGCGATCAGATTACCACCACTAGCCGCCCAGTTACTAAACATCGTCACCTGAGCGGGACTAAGGGTCATCTTGGCAAGAATAACTACGTCGTAGTTAGCCAGCATCTCTGAGGAAACTGAGGAAATATCGCTGACACTGAATGTATTCAGCCCTTCATTTCGCAGAATCTCGGCGTAGTAGTTGCTGAAAGGGTCGGAAGTCGTTGTGATGACTAGGATCGGTCCACCTGGTCCTGCGTTGAGCGATGTCGCAGCAACAGCAGTTGATGTTTGCAACCCTGGCAAAGGCAATGTTGTCATGAGTACAGATGCTTGACCCGCGCTCAGGAGAAATGTGCATAAAGATAATGTGAAATACTTGAGATGTCGTTTCATTGGAATCCTTACCAAATTACAAATATGAATAGAAATAAATAGGTTAAACAGAACTTTCTGTTCGGTTTTTTTATTAGTTCACACGGCAAAATTTGCCCAATTCACAGGCATTTAATACTGGCTTATTTATAGAATTTAGAGTAAAAATAATTTAGGAAATATAGGACTCATATTTGGTTTTTGAAATCCCCGTAGGATGCGTTAGCCATTGGCTTAACGCATCACGCTTAGTTTTTGGTGCGTTAAACTGAGATTTCTTTCAATAAACAAACTGGATTCCTATATAATTTTTTCAATATCAACTGCAAAATGATTTGTTTAAAGAAGTTGATGAGGATACCACATTATTTTTATCAATAAATGCATCATGTTTCTTGTCAAGATAGCAGTTGTATCCGCAGGCACTCTAGTACTTCCTAACTGAAGTCAATAGCTTGAAATTATAGAGAGATATTTTTTATCTAAAATAGAAAATTATCATTTTTGCCTTCCGTGTTTTTACTGCTAGTGATAGTTACATTAAATACTAAAAAACTAGCTTGCAAAGCAAAAAATGGTGAAGAAGCGCAGCTAAATGTTAAATAAACTGTAAAGAAAGCGGCTTGGCAGGCTGGTTAAGTTTGGTTGTACAAAGGTCTTGAGGGGAATAGGGACGTAAATTATGGAAGCGTAGTAAAACCCATAGATTTTACGGATAGGTAGGCTAACCTCATAGCGGTTGTCAATTGGGTAAAATACACGTCCGTAGGAACGCACGGCTGTGCGCCCCTATCCGTGCCACGCACACAATCGAAAATTGCTATCAGTCAAGCGTGTTTGGTCAGCGCATGAGACGCGGGCTTAAGTTCAAGACCTGGATCGTCACTGTTGCTAACTGTATAAACCTATCTATGGGGGTCATTAATATATATATGTTGAATGCACTAGCCACAAGTGTTACTTACTTGCAGTTCGGTGCAGCGATCGCGCAGTATTTCTAGGGCAGCATTTCTATCATAGCGAGCCTAAATGATTTGTGAATCTGGAATATTGCTTGTTGACGGTTGACGGTTAACGGTTAACTGTCAACTGTTAACCGTCAACCACCACAACGATCGGTTCATGACTCAAATAGAATCGCTACAGCTAGGATTTTATGGAGATACATACAATTTAAGTGCCGTACATTTACTTAAGTAAATTTACGGTTGCGATCGAGCTAGATATAATTATCAGTAAAATTGCGGTTGGATACGCGGAAAAGAAAGCATTACAGTTTATTCGTAAATTGACTGAGTAAGGATTAAATAAAAAGTTTGTTTACTTCGTAATTCATCTACATTTGAAGTCTAGAAATCTGTGAGATTTAAAATCTCTCATACTTCAATGTAGGTAACGCTGGCAGAGAGAGTTTGATACTACTAAAAAATCTTACGTTATTCTCCTTGAACCAAGATAAATCCGAGACTTTGCTGTACTAGAAATACAAAGTTTCGTGAAAAGTAAGAGGGCATAATTTTGAATGAAAAAATTACTGGTAACTGGATCGTCGGGACTTATTGGATCTGAAGTTTGCCTGCATTTTGCTAGCCAAGGTTGGGCAATTCATGGTGTTGATAACAATCAAAGAGCTGTTTTCTTTGGACCCCAAGGAGATACTCGTTGGAATCAAAAGCGCTTAGAATCTTTGATTAAAGGTTTCGTGCATCATGAAATAGATATTCGCGATCGCCAACGAGTTCTGGATCTGATTGAAAGCCTCAGACCAGAGGCGATCGTACATACAGCAGCACAACCCAGTCACGACCGAGCAGCAGCAATTCCCTTCGATGACTTTGACACCAACGCTGTAGGAACGCTGAACTTTTTGGAGGCAACACGTCAATTTGTACCGGAAGCTCCTTTCGTACATTTATCTACTAATAAAGTGTACGGAGATGCACCGAATGAGATTGCCATGATGGAGTTAGAAACTCGATGGGAATATGCCGAGCCAACTTATGAGTATGGTATTCCTGAATCATTCCGCATCGACCAATCAAAGCATTCTCTTTTTGGTGCTTCTAAAGTTGCCGCTGATGTCATGGTTCAAGAGTACGGTCGATATTTTGGGTTAAAAACTTGCTGCCTGCGCGGTGGATGTTTGACTGGACCGAATCATACTGGTGTAGAACTGCATGGATTTCTCAGTTACTTAGTGAAATGTAATTTAGAAAATCGCACGTACAAAGTTTTTGGATATAAGGGAAAACAAGTCAGAGATAATATTCATTCCTATGATGTCGCTCGTTTCATTGAAGAGTTTATCCAAGCACCCCGTTGTGGTGAAGTGTACAACTTAGGTGGTGGTAAGGATAATACTTGTTCTATTTTGGAAGCTTTCGAGCTTGTAGCTGCGCTGACTCATAAAAAGATGCAGTACGAGTATGTAGATAAAAATCGTGAAGGAGATCATATTTGCTATTACAGCGATCTTCGTAAAATGCAAAGCCACTACTCTGATTGGTCTATTACAAAACCTTTGAAATTGATATTTTCAGAAATTGTAACGACTTGGGTAAAAAGACTTCAAGAGGCTGCATAGATCGTATTATGTCTGAAGTTCTACCTCGCATCTTATTAGTTACTGAAGCAACCTTAAGTCAAGAAGGCAAGGGGGTTAATCGAACTCTCGTCAATTTATTTGATAACTACCCTGCTGAATCACTAATGTTGTTTTGTCCCGAACACGAGTTACAGTCTAACCCGACAAGTTCGCCATTCGATCGCCAAGTGTTTTCTTTTTCTGGGCATCGTTTACCCATATTACATAATCGCTTAGGAAAATTTCTGAATCCTTCGATCGCTCGGATAAATCTACAATTACTCGATTGGCTTCCTATTTCAAATCTAAAAAAACTAGAAGATTTTGACCCAGAAATTATTTTAATTTGTCCGGTTACATCTTTATGTTTACTCATGGGTTATAAATTAACTCAATACTTTCAACGTCCATCCTTAATTTACTTCATGGATGATTGGATCGCGATCGATAACTCGCGATGGTTATCTAGCAGCGTTCAAAAAACGGCTACTCAACTTTTAAAACAGGCAAATGGCTGGTTGATGATTAGCGAGCAATTACAAAATGAATTGTCAAAACGCTATCAGATAAAACCTCAAAGTTCGCTGATCGTTCATAATCCGGTTGACTTATCAGACAAGCAACCACCTGATACGATATCTACTACCCATGAAGGTACGTTTAAAATTGTCTATGCGGGTTCAATTTGGTCGATGCACTATGATGCATTAGCCGCGATCGCAGAAGCAATTTATCAACTCAGATGCGATGGAAAAAATATTGAATTAATACTGCATACAGATCGATGTTTCTGGAATCCATACAGAGAAAAATGGCAACAGTGGCAAGTCACGTTTGGCGATATAATTCCCTATCACGAACTCAATTGCTATCTCCAGCGTGCCGATCTACTACTTGTCGCTTCATCGTTTTTACCTGAATACGCACACATGACGCGCTCATCAGTGCAAACTAAATTGACTGACTATATGGCTGCTGGTATACCAATTTTAGCTTGTGGTCCAGCTTATTCTGCTTGTAATCAATTCTTGAAAAAATGGAAGTGTGGACTTGTTTGCGAGACAACTCAGAGCGATGAAATCAAAAATTTCTTACTCGCCGTTCTCGATCGACAAGATCTACAACAAAAAATAGCAATTCCAGCTTTTGAAGTTTTAAAGAATAATTTCGAGATAGAAGTTGTCAACAAGGGTTTAAAAACGTTTATAAGGAACATTGCCGCTCGAACTACTGAGGATAATAGTTTAAAAGTTTTTATTATTTGCTCTGGTCTTGGACGTGTGAAGCGTGGGTTTGAATCTTTTACTCAAGAGTGTTTTGCAATTCTATCAAAAGATCCAGAGTTAGACGTTACTCTGTTCAAAGGAAGTGGGACTTCTCAAGCAAAAGAAATTAGTCTATGGAATTTACCACGAAATACCTGGGCGAGTCGTCAAATCGGAAAACTAATTAGTCGAGATAGCTATCATATCGAACAAAGCTCATTTTTTTTAAGCCTCATACCTTATTTAATTAGGCAGCAACCAGATGTCATTTATTTTAGCGATGCTAACCTAGGAAATTTGCTATGGCATTGGCGGCGTTTGACAAAGCAGAAATATAAGCTTCTATTCTCTAACGGAGGTCCTATTACTCCACCATTTTCTCGTTGGGATCGCGTGCAGCAAGTAGCTCCCATTCACCTGCAAGTAGCCTTGAATGCCGATACTCCGGCTGAAAAACAAAGCCTGGTTCCATATGGAATTCAAATGAATTCGGAGTTACAAACACTGACATTTTCAGAACGGAATTCTCTGCGGTATAAGCTTGGATTACCTGATAATTGCCCCTTACTTCTTTCTGTAGGAGCAATTAATAAAACCCATAAACGCATGGACTATGTGATTCGAGAAGTCGCTAGTCTACCTGAACCCCGTCCTTACCTGTTACTGCTAGGGCAACAAGATTCTGAATCACCAGCAATTATTCAGCTAGGTCAAGAATTATTAGGCTGTAATAACTTTCAGATTCTTACTGTTGCTCATCATGAGATCGCAGATTACTACAAAATAGCCGATGCTTTCGTTTTAGCATCGCTGGGTGAAGGATTACCACGAGTGCTTCTAGAGGCATGTTCTTACGGATTGCCATGCCTAGCTCATGATTACGAAATTACTCGCTATGTACTAGGTCAAGAAGGATATTTAGCTAATTTTGAACTAGCTGGAAGTTTAGCCAGTTTAATTTCAAAAGTATTCACAAAAGAGCAAAATGAATCCAATCGCCAGCTGATTCATCGTTCCGCATACGAGCGCTTTAGCTGGGAGAAATTACGCCCAAATTATGTTGAAATGATTCGACATTGTGTTGAAAGTGCTGACACAGCACGAGCGATCGTCAATGCTAGCTTGTCCTTGAAAAATTAGTTCAAACAGAGACAAAAATTATGCTTTTAGATAAAGTGAAACGTAGTATCACCTACAGATTTAATTACCAAGTCTCTCCAGCCCTCTCACAAGTTATGAGTGGTATTAACCGGGGTAAACTTGGGCATGGACCAAGACTGACTGAAGCACAGCCACTTCTAGATTTAGGTATTTCTGTCGAGCAGTTAAGTTTTGATGTTGAAGATTGTTGGAGCTTTTGGCATAGTCTATGTCCTAAAAGTAAGCATCTGGATGGATTAGTAAATTCTGAATCATTTTGGCAGAAAATCCCCCAGTATTATTTTACGTGGAAGTCTATTCAAGCAATTTTAGAAAATCCTCAATCGGTCTATATTGACGTTGCCTCTACTACTAACAGTCCCTACCAACAAATTGTCAATCTCCTAGCCAAAACTACTAATATTTACACGCAGGATTTAATCTTTCCTCCAGGAATCCACGATCGCCAAATTGGCGGCTCGGCTGCTGAACTGCCCCTACCGGATGCATCAGTTGATGCCATGACTCTACACTGCGCCTTTGAACATTTTGAGGGTGATGCCGATACTGGTTTTGTGCGCGAGGCAGGGCGGGTATTACGCCCTGGAGGAAGAGTCTGTATCGTGCCTCTTTATTTAGGAGAGTATGCTTTTGTGCTGTGCGATCCAGCCTGGGCATTCAACTTATGTGTCAGTCCAGATACTATCATCCACTTTTTACCAAGATGGGGCGAACGACATGGACGTTTTTATAGTCCTGAGACATTACTGCAACGGATCGTTGAGCCATCAAAAGCAGCAGGACGCACAGTGCGTGTAATTCACTTTACCAATATTACCGAACTCGATCCCGATTGCTACACTCATTTCGGTCTGATTTTAGAAAAGTCATTATAAACTTCTCACTGTCCTTACTATGACTCAATTTTCATTTTTTTCCGTCATAGTTCCTACTTATCAACGCAATGACTTACTGGCGAAATGCTTGGATTGTTTAATACCTGAAATTCAAACATTGCCAGCAGAGCAATATGAAGTCATCGTTACCGATGATGGTTTTCAGATAACTGCACAGGAGATGATTCGCGAGTTTTATCCTTGGGTAAAGTGGGTGGCTGGTTCCCGCAAAGGTCCAGCCGCTAACCGAAACAATGGTGCTAAGTATGCAAGAGGTGAGTGGCTAGTTTTTACAGATGACGACTGCCTACCCGATCCTCAATGGTTAGAAGCTTACGCTGAAGCTATAGTTGCCGAACCTGCTTGTTTAGTCTTTGAGGGGCGAACTTATGTTGATCGCCCAAGGCGCAGCCTTGCAGAAACTTCACCTGTGAATGAGTCAGGTGGTTATTTATGGTCATGTAATTTTGCCGTAAAAAAGCAACTCTTCGAGTCTCTCACTGGTTTTGACGAACGATTTCCCTATGCTGCGATGGAAGATGTAGATTTCAGATTAAGACTTGTAAAGAGCGGATACAAGTTTTCTTTTGTGAAAACTGCGTCCGTGTGCCATCCCTGGAGAGCCAAGGGAGGGTGGAACAAAATCAAACAACATCGAGAAGCAACATTTATTTACTTATCTATTCATGCCGAAGAATTGGTAAATATTAACTCTGTATATTATTTATTGTTTGCTTTACGGAGTTTTGTCAATCAAACAGTTCCTGCAATTTTGCAATTTAACTTCACTGGAATTAACGAAGCTTTTTTGGAGCATTTTGCATATTTATACATGAGCGTACTACTATGGCGCTATAGCTTGACAAGCATGAAATCACTTAAGAATCAATAAAAAACCAAAATTCTATCCTAAAAATGAAAACAATTACCCTTCAACATCATTGGTCAGAGAGTTGGAAACAAAGTTATTCATACGATTTAATAGAAATGTATGGAGAAACTAGTTATCGTGGATATAGCTATGCGTATGCCCATCGATATAAGCATACTTTAGAGTTGATTCAAAAAGTTACACGACCAGGGGCAAAGATTTTAGATGTAGCCGCTGCCCAGGGAAACTTTAGTTTGGCTTTGGCAGAGCTAGGCTATGAAGTCACCTGGAACGATTTGCGTGAAGAATTGGTTGATTATGTCAGATTGAAGTGGGAATATGGAACTATTCATTACAAACCAGGAAATGTTTTCACACTAGGATTTAATGCTGAATTTGATGTTATTTTAATTACTGAAGTGATCGAACACGTTGCTCATCCCGATCTATTTTTGAAGAAAATAGCTCAGATGGTGAAGCCTGGAGGTCACATAGTCATGAGTACGCCAAATGGCGAATATTTTCAAAATCGTCTGCCTAAATTTTCGGATTGTCCCGACCCCAGCCAGTTTGAAGCAATACAATTTCAGCCCAATTCAGACGGTCATATCTTTTTATTACATTTAGATGAAATAGAAAACATAGTTCATGAAGCTGGATTATCGATTCAAGAGACAAGAATTTTTACAAATCCACTAACTAACGGTCATTTAAAATTAGGAAAATTATTGAATTTTCTCGCTCCTAGCTGGGTTGATGCTTGTGAAAGTTTTACGCAAGCTTTGCCATTAGTTTTGCGAAAAAAAATTCACACTGGAGTTGCTGTTTTACTGACTCGTTTAGCCTAGTTTCAAAAATTAGTGCAGTGACTTTAATGGATATCATTCAGATTGTCCCACGGCTTCCTCCAGCAATAGATGGCTTGGGAGATTACGCCTTAAATCTGGCACGGCAGCTTCACAATGATTTCAATCTCAAAACTCATTTTGCGATTGGTGATGCAGCTTGGACTGGAAATACCCAAATTGAAGATTTTTTAATTAACTCAGTCACCGAACGTTCCGCCACAGCTTTATTATCCTTACTACCGAGCGAATCAGCTACAATCTTATTGCATTATGTCGGTTATGGTTATGCTAAGCGAGGCTGTCCGACTTGGTTAATTGAAGGCTTAGAACGTTGGAAAAGAAATACTCCTAACTCACATTTAATCACGATGTTCCATGAAGTTTATGCTTCTGGAAAGCTACCTTGGACGAGTTCTTTTTGGTTGTCCGATTGGCAAAAAAAACTAGCGGCTCGTTTGTCTCAAATTAGCGATCGCTGCTTGACAAGTAATCAAAATTATGCAGAAGTTCTGTATCAGTTAAATCAGGGAAAACATACTCGAATTCCTATACTACCCGTCTTTTCTAATGTGGGAGAACCAAAGCAAGTACCACGCTTGACAGAGCGTTCTCGGCGCTTAGTGGTGTTTGGCAGTCCTAGCATTCGCAAAAGAGCTTATCGCCAATCCTTGAAAGAACTTAGCCAAGTCTGTCGGTTATTCGATATTCAAGAGATATTTGATATCGGAGCGCCAACAGGTTTAGTTTTATCTTCAATTCAAGGCATACCAATAATAGAAACAGGTAAATTGTCTGCTCCAGAAATTAGTGAAATCCTGCTCAATTCCTTCGCAGGTTTCTTTGACTACTATCTGGAATATTTGGCAAAATCTGGCATATTTGCTGCTTACTGCGCTCATGGCATGTTAACTGTGAGTCCTAGAGTTTATGCATCATTACAAGATGGCATAGAACCAGGAAAACATTATTGGTTTCTCAGCGATCGCATCACAGAGATAACAGATTTCGTCGAGGCGCAGGCAATCGCTAGTCATGCTTATACCTGGTATCAATCTCATAATTTATCAGTCCAGGCTCAGAACTTTTTCACACACGGATTGGGCAATGTCTGCACAAAAATAGGATGACTTTGTTTCAAACTTTAAAGTAAATCGTCAAGGTGTATCTACATATTTTTGAGAGGACTATCGAGTGGAAATGTTAATTGCTGCGATCGCGGTTTTATGTATTATTGGGGTCTCAGCACTAAATTGGCGCGGCTCTGTTAAAGCTGTGTTTCTCATTCTCGTAATTGAGGGCGCACTACGCAAATGGGTTTTACCTCAAGCTAGCGACGCAATTTATTTTTTAAAAGACTTGGTTCTTTTAGGTGCTTATCTGCAATACTTTATCTTCTCAAACAGAAGATTTGCAATTCAAAACCGTACTATTTCTATCTTAATTATTTTTGTAACTATATGGTGTGTATTACAAGTCTTTAACCCTAGTTTAGGTTCACCTCTGGTAGGACTTTTTGGACTCAGAGGTTATATCTTTTATATTCCCTTAATGTGGATGCTGCCAACTCTATTTCAGTCGGAGCAAGATTTATCTAAATTTTTACGTTTCCATCTTTTATTAGTCATTCCTGTTGGTCTTTTAGGCATTGCTCAGTTCTTTAGTCCTACTAACAGTCCAATCAACGTGTATGCTCCTAGTGAATTAAAGGAAGTAGCTACATTTGGGGTTGCCGGAGCAACTCAGTTTACCCGCGTCACAGGCACATTTTCATACATAGATGGTTATGCAGTATATCTATTAATCTGCTTTGGCTTACTAATTGCGTTCCTCTCACTCCAACAACCACGTTTTTGGAAATTAATTTCTAGTTTTGAACTGCTTTTGATAGTTGTTAACTCTTGCATGACTGGCTCTCGCAGTGTTGTTTTTGCCTTAGTTTTATTTTTTCTAAGCTTTATAGTTTTAAAAGGATTGACTCAAACTGAAAAAAAAATATCTTTGTTAAGCAATTTTTTATTACCAGCTATATGTATTTCTCTGGTTACTTCGATCTGGTTTAAACCAGCAATTAACGCCTTCTTGTTGCGGTCAAATTCTAATCAAGATGTGACTGCACGTATTACGGCAACCTTTACCCAGCCTTTCGAGTTTATCCAATATAAAGGTCTCGATGGTTATGGTACTGGAGCAACACAACCAGGGGGTCAAACACTGCGCCGATTGCTAAATCTTCCTGATGGTGCAGTTATTCCAACCTACTATGAAGAAGAACCGGGCAGAATAGTTTTGGAGTTAGGTCCGATTGGTTTTTTTCTATGGTACGGGCTGAGATTTAGTCTTCTCATCGCGATTTGGCTAGTTTTCTGTAAATTGAAAAAACCATTTTTACGTCAATTAGCACTGACAGCATTACTGATACAGACAATTGGAATTTACGACCAATTAGTGACTCAACCTACCTTCTTGCCTTACTACTGGTTTTTTAGTGGCTTTATCTTTCTCTTACCTCAATTAGAGTGGACAGATTGGTATCGAGAACAACAACTATTGCAACAACACAATGTCTCATCCGCGTATCTCCCTGATTCACCCTACCAGTAATCCCTTTGCCCGCAATGCTGCACTGGCTTTGGGGGAAGCTAACTTACTCCAAGAAGCGATCTCGACAATTGCCTACAATCCCAAGGGAGTATTATCGCGCTACTTAAACTTCCTACCGCAGAAAATTAGCAGTCGCTTGGCGCTGGAATTAGGTAGGAGGGCGTGGACTGCACCCGCTAATGCATCCATGCGATCGCACCCTTGGCAAGAAGTCATACGTCTAGCATTAGTCAAAACTAAGTTGAATCGTTGGCTAAACTTAGGTCATCAAGGACCGATCGATTGGGTGTATGTCTCTCTAGACCGTCACGTTGCCAAGCATCATTTGCACAACTTAGATGCAGTCTATGCCTACGAAGATGGTGCAGCGATCGCATTTGAAACTGCCAAACAACGCGGAATTCTCTGTTTGTACGATCTCCCAATTCCTTTCTATCGCATGAGTCGGGATATCCAAGCCCAGGAAGCAGAACGTTTTCCAGAACTAGCGCCAGCATTACAGGCAGTTAAAGAGCCTGCATGGAAGATCGAGCGCAAGGAAAGAGAAGTTCAACTGGCAGACCATATATTTGTCGCATCTTCTATTACTCAGCGATCGCTATTAGATGTAGGTGTCGAACCAGAAAAAATTAGCGTTATCCCCTACGGCGCACCAATTGATTACTTTCACCCGCAAACTAAACCCGATAATCTGTTTCGCGCTTTGTTTGTCGGTCGCGTCGGACCTCGCAAGGGCTTCCACTACTTATTACAAGCTTGGCAAGAACTACACTTACCCAATGCCGAACTATTAGCGATCGGGATTAACGAGTTTCCCGACAACTGGCTAACTCAATATAGAGATACTTTTCGCTATATTCCATCTCTGCCTCACGCGGCGTTGAATGAGTATTATAGTGCCGCCAGCGTTTTTGTGTTTCCCTCCCTTGTAGAAGGATTTGGACTCGTACTGCTAGAGGCGATGGCTTGCGGGATTCCCGTGATTACGACACCCAACACTGCTGGTCCAGATATTCTGACAGACGGGGTAGAAGGTTTCATTATCCCCACTCGCGATGTCGAAGCTCTGAAGGAAAAACTGGAATGGTGTTATTCCCACCCCGAAGAATTAGCTCAAATGGGAAGAGCGGCTCGCCGCAAAGCCGAGCAATTAACTTGGGGATTGTATCGACAGCAATTAGCCAGTCGCGTCCAGGAGCTTTTATGCCAGAATTAGCAGGTCAAACTCACTGTCACTTGTGGTTTCCGAATATTTTTGAATTTAAAGGCGGAATTCAAGTCTATTCGGCTTTCTTGCTCAATGCCTTAGAAAGCTTATATCCGAATTGGCACTATCAGGTTTATCTCAAGCACGACATTCGATCGCCATCCAGTCTGGCGCGATCGCCCAATACTCAGTTTTACTGTAGTGGTGCTTTACCTTTACCATTGCGAACAGTTGGCTTTGCCGCTCAGATTTGTGGAGCAGGACTGTGGCAGCGACCGAGTTTAGCGATCGCGACTCACCTGAATTTTACGGTTGCTGCCTATTGGCTAAAACAACTAACTGGGATGCGTTACTGGGCGATCGCCCACGGTGTGGAAGCTTGGGATATTAATAGACCTGCTTTACAAAAAGCCCTGCACCATGCCGATCGCATTCTTGCCGTCAGTAGCTATACACGCGATCGCTTGCTCCAAGAGCAAAATCTCGATCCGGCAAAAGTCTCGCTTTTACCCAACACTTTTGATGTCGAGCGCTTTAAAATTCAGCCAAAGCCCCAATACTTATTAGAGCGTTACGGACTGACACCAGAACAACCAGTGATTCTGACCGTTGCTAGGTTAGATTGCCGCGAACGTTACAAAGGATACGACCAAATTCTGCAAGCATTGCCTGAGATTTGCCGTCAGATTCCCAACGTTCGTTATCTGATTGCTGGCAAGGGTAGCGATCGCCCTCGGATCGAACAGTTAATCGCGAAACTCGATCTCAAAGATTGCGTGACTTTAACTGGATTTATTGCCGATGCCGAACTTAGCGATCACTATAACTTGTGTGATGTCTTTGCCATGCCAAGTAAAGGTGAGGGGTTTGGCATTGTCTATCTAGAAGCTTTAGCCTGTGGTAAACCGACTCTAGGAGGAAATCGAGATGGCGCAATTGATGCGCTGTGTCACGGCGAACTAGGCGCATTAGTCGATCCAGACGATACCAGCGCGATCGCCCGAACTTTGATTCAGATTTTGCAAGGCACTTATTCGCATCCAATTATTTATCGACCTGAAGTTTTAAGACAGAAAGTTATCGATACTTTCGGATTCGAGCAATTTAAACAAACGATGGATAACTTAATTAAATTCAATTTGGGCAGTCAATGAAAATTTTACATGTTATTCCTTCGATCGACCCGGCTCTAGGGGGACCGACTCAAGTTGTTCTCAATCTAGTTCGAGCTTTGCGCGAACATGGAATCGATGCCGAAATCGCCACCACGAACGATCGAGGCTCAGAACTATTAGACGTACCGCTGAATCAACGGGTTGAGTACGAGCAAGTCCCGATTTGGTTTTTTCCGCGTTTTTCACCACCAATTAAAGAATTTATTTTTTCCGCAGCTCTGACTCGTTGGCTTTGGCAACACGCACGAGATTACGATCTAATCGAAACTCACTATCTTTTTTCTTATGCTCCCGCTTGCGCTGCCCTAATTGCCAGGTTGCAAGGAATTCCTTATGCAGTTCGGACGATGGGACAGTTAACGCCTTGGGCTTTGTCTCAAAGTTGGCTAAAAAAACGGATATATTCATTTCTGATTGAGCGTCACAATCTCAATTGTGCCGAGATTATTCATTGCACTGCTCCAGGCGAAGCTGAGGATGTCCGAAATTTTGGCATTCAAACACCTAGTTTTACTTTACCTTTAGGAGTCAATCGACCGATAGAACTGCCCGATGCTAAGCAAAAGCTATACGAAACTTACGGCATACCTACCTCCACACCAGTTGTCCTGTTCCTATCGCGGCTTCACCCTAAAAAACGTCCAGATTTGTTAATTCATGCCCTCAGCCAGCTAGTAGCTCAGAATGACAACTTTCATCTGATTTTGGCAGGTTCGGGAGAGCCGCAGTACCTCAACTACTTGACCGATTTAGTATCATCCCTCGGGCTTTCCTCGCGTACATCCATCGCTGGTTTCGTTATGGGTAGAGATAAAGATCTCCTCCTACAAGCCTCGGATCTTTTTGTCTTGCCGTCCTTTTCCGAAAATTTTGGGATTGCTGTAGCAGAAGCAATGTCAGTAGGGCTACCAGTCGTCGTGACTCCTGACATCCAAATTTCACCAGAAATTGCCGCAGCATCGGCAGGGCTAGTGGTTGAAGGTGAAATCGAACCCTTAACAAATGCGATCGCGCAACTCCTCTCATCTCCAGAACTGCGGCAGCAATTAGGAGAGAATGGTCGGTTGTTGGCAAGTCAACGATATTCTTGGCAGGCGATCGCCCAAAACCTGATCTCGATTTACACGGCAGCGATCGAGCGACAACCAATTCCCACAACCTTCTCAGATTCAGGGAACTTTGTCATGCTGCCATAAGCGGCAACACGCGCAGATAGAACGCCAACAATGTCAACAAAAAACGCCAGTGCGAGCAAAAACCAGCGCTTTCAGTACAAGAGATACCGTTTTGTCTGTTTGGTAACTTCTGCTGTGTTATTCGTACTGTTCGGTATTATTCCTCTGCGACTTGCGATCGCTCTATCTCAAACACCACTGCCCCAAGCAGTTATTGCTTTAGGTGGCGATCCAATGCGCGAAACTTTCGCTGTTGACTTTGCTTTACGGCATCCACCTTTAGAAATATGGATTTCTTCTCCTTATCTCAAAACCTTCGATTTTTCAGATTCGGGTAGTTCTGGAGCGCGAATACATGTTGACCGTCGTGCTGTCGATACCGTAACTAACTTTACCTCTCTAGTTGCTGATTTCAAACAACGGAATTTTCAACATGTTTACTTAATTACATCTGATTTCCACATGGCAAGAGCAAAGGCGATCGCCTTTTTTGTCTTTGGTAGCCAAGGGATTGCTGTCACTCCTATATCAGTACCATCAAACCAACAAGCTGAATCCTGGTTTCATATTTGTCGTGATGTTTGTCGCACTTGGCTGTGGATGATTACAGGTCGTACTGGAGCTAGTTTGACAATACTTTTCGGTTAAGACGAGATCCCCCCTAGCCCCCCTTTTTAAGGGGGGAACAAGGAAGGAACTCTTGCCCCCTTTTTAAGGGGGTTGGGGGATCGAGATCTTAGCATCCGCAAATTTGAAATGTATGAAAACAAAGCCCCCTTGTGAAGGGGGTTGGGGGATCGCCAAGCTCTAGGCATCATGCATATTTGAAACTTCAAATTAACAATTGAATGACATGTATCTAGATCGTTATACTCTCGGAACTTATACTCCTGGCGCTCCTTTGTGGAAACAACTCCTGTGGTATTTTCTTGGAGAGCCTTTATTTCGTACTCATTGGCTACCTATCTCTAAGTTAAAAGTCTCGATACTACGTAGTTTTGGTGCTACAGTTGGTCGCTCTGTGTGTATTAAACCTGGAGTACGGGTAAAGTTTCCTTGGCGGCTATCTATAGGTGACTGCGTGTGGATTGGGGAAAATACTTGGCTCGACAACGTTGCGCCGATCGCAATTGAAAGCCATGTCTGTATTTCTCAAGGTGTTTATCTCTGTACTGGCAATCACGACTGGAGCGCTCCTGATTTCAAGCTGATTCCAGCGCCGATTCACATCGAGCAGAGTAGCTGGATTGCGGCGCGGGCGACAATTGGTCCTGGTGTCACTGTCGGCAAAGGAGCGGTGTTGAGTCTAGGAAGCGTAGCGGGGCGATCGCTTCAGCCTATGACAATCTACGTCGGTAATCCCGCACAACCAATCAAACAACGAGCGATCGGCGATCGGTAAATCTATCAGCTCATAGCAATTCTCGACTGCGTGCGTAACATGTGTAGGGGCGCACAGCTGTGCGCCCCTACAAGATTACTATAGAATTCATATTTAAGTTTTGAAATCTACGTAGGGTGCATTAGCTTGTGGCGTAATGCACTACTCTAAGTCTGTGGTGTGTTACTAGAAAATCTTGGGTTATTTGCGGCAGATTTAGAATTAGTGCAGACACTTGAATTTCAGTATTTCCACTGAAAAGAACTAGGAAGATTATTAAACTCCAATTGAATTCTCAGTAAAACCACACTTGGACATGAAGCTTGGTCAAAGTTAGATTTTTTCAAGTTTGATCGCGTAAAGCTACCTTAAATCATCTCACGAAATCGCCTTTTAATCTAATAGAGAGAGTTTTAAAGTTATTAGACATTTCTTTGTGTAGCTTTGCCTTTCACTTAAATTGAGTGCTTTTCCTTTGCACTCCTCACTGTTTAAACAAAATAATTGCATTGGCAGAGGTAGGCAGAGCTTCAGATGCTAGATAAATACGTACAGCAAGAGCAAATTGAAAAACTCAAAATATTTTTGCCTGCTCAGAGCAAAAGTAAAGAACTCGCACCTTCTTTCAACTTAAATATTATTACGCAATTTTATCCACCAGACTATGCTGCTACAGGGCAACTCATTGAAGAACTAGCAGTGAATTTAGGACGATTAGGGATTCAAGTAAGAGTTTTTACCGGACAGCCAGGATATGCATTTAAAAAACATGCAGCTCCTATTATAGAACGTTCTGAAAAAATCCTGATTCGGCGATCGCGGACTTCTCGAATGTGGAACGCACGGATTCGAGGCAAAGCCATTAATGGTTGCTTGTTCTTTTTCCGAGCTATCTTACACTTATTAAATAAAAAGAACCGTGGAGATCTCCTACTTCTAACCACTGCCCCAGCCTTTTTACCAATCGTCGGCTACATAGCCAAACTCTTATTTGGTATCCCTTACGTTTGTTTAATGTACGATTTATATCCTGATGTTGCAGTTGAGTTAGATGTTCTTTCTAAAAAGAATTGGCTAGTAAGAGTGTGGAGGTTGCTCAATAAAAAAGTTTGGCAAAACTCGGAAAAAATTATTGTTCTCAGCTCAACCATGCGGGAGAAGATTTTATCTCACTCTCCTGAAATGAGTGAGAAAATCGCAGTTATTCATAATTGGGCTAATCCCAACTGGATTGTACCGATAGAAAAAGAAAATAATTGGTTTGCGCAAAAGTACGAATTGGTCAATACTTTCACCGTGCAGTACTCTGGCAACATGGGTCGCTGTCACGAACTAGATACAATTCTAGAAGCAGCTAGACAATTGCAAGACGAACCAATTCAGTTTGTTTTCATTGGCGGAGGAGCAAAATTCCAATCTAGTCTTGAATGTGTCAAAAAACTCGGTTTAAATAACTGTCGCTTCTTACCCTATCAAGATAAACAAGACTTACCATATTCGCTAACAGCTTGCGATTTATCTTTGGTCAGTATTAGTCCCAAAATGGAAGGAATTGTCGCCCCGAGCAAGCTCTATGGCATTCTAGCAGCTGGTCGTCCCGTCGCTGCCATTTGTGAAACCCATTCCTATTTACGACATCTCTTAAGAGAAAGCGGTTGCGGTGCTGCTTTTAATTCAGGTGATGCCAGTGGTTTAGTTCAGTTTATTCGCCGCCTAAAAAGCGATCGCGAACTTGTTAACCAAATGGGAATGGCAGGTCGGCAATATCTCCAATTCAATTTCACGCCAGAAATTATTGCCAAGCAGTACTCAAATGTATTACAACAAGCAGTTCTAACAGCAAAGAAACGAATTGTTCGTTCTAGAAATAATAGCGTGGAAGCCGTGACAGAAGAAAGCTAAAGCTCACCAGCAGGGCTATTCCTGTTTTTTCCTTCATCAACTGCCTAATAACGACATGAATATGGAAGAGCAATATCGAACTCAGCATTTAGCAACAGAAAGAAATGGGAAGTACTCACAGATGTCATTGCCATCCTATGTTGCACACTACTCAGAGTTACCTCAAGCAGAAGAATGGAGTTTGTCTCAGCTCCTGGCAGTTGTACGTCGTCGAGCGCCGATTATCGCTAGTGTAGCGATCGCTTGCTGCGTTACTACCTGGGTATGGACATTAACTCAACCAGCCAAGTATGAAGGAAAATTATCGGTATTGGTAGAGCCAGTCAAGGCTGAAAATAAATTATCGGGATTATCAAACGTTCCAGTTGTGAATGCTAGCCCAAAAGGGCAAGAATCTTTGGATTACAATACACAGATTATTGTTTTACGTAGCCCTGAAATTCTGGTTCCTATCGCTAAAAACATTTCTGTTCGGTATCCAGATATTAATTACGATTCTTTATTAGAGAAATTGAAGATTTCTCGCTATCAAGAAACAAAAATTTTAGAAGTTAGCTATCGAGATTCCGATCCACAGAAAATTCAATTTGTTTTAGAGCAGCTAGCCAAAGGATATTTAAAATATAGTTTGCAGGAGCAACAAACAAATCTACGTCAGGGAATTCAGTTTGTTAATACTCAGTTACCTCAATTGCAAGCACGAGTCAACAGCTTACAATTGCAATTACAAAGATTTAGAGAACAGTACAGCTTATTTTCTCCAGAAGAAAAAACGGGACAGCTATTTGAAAAATACAGCACTTTAGAATTTCAGAAATTAGAAATTCAAAAAGACTTAGCGGAAGCTCAGAAACTCTACAATGCCTTGCAAAGTCAATCTGGCACTAAGTTAGCGCTAGAACTAGAAGCAAAAGCTCGTCATGGGATGGGAACTTCGCAGCCACAATCGACAGTTGATCACTCTCAAAACTCGCTTGCGATCGCAGCTAGAGACGAATCTTCTTCGCCCAATCGGGCAATATCACCGCAAGCCCAGCAAGATGCTCCTCAATACCAGAGTTTACTCGCTCAGTTACAGAATATAGATACTGAAATTGCCAAAAATGCAACTATTTATCGAGTAGATAGCCCGTACATTCAGTCACTGAAACAGAAACGGGAAAGTCTGCTGCCACTATTACAGAAAGAGGGCTTGCAGGCACTAGAAAATCAACGCGAGTCAGCATTAAGCCAACTTTCCATACTCCAAGTTAGAGCAGCGAAGAATACCCAAGCACTCGATCGCTTAAATCGAGAAATCGACGGAATGCCAAATTTGGCACGTCGTTACACTGACTTACAGCGAGAGTTAGTTATTGCTACTGAAAGTTTGAATCGTTTTCTAGAAAGACGAGAATCGCTACAAATCGAAAATGCTCAAAAAGAGACTCCTTGGCAACTTATTTCACCACCTCAGCTACCTTCTATCCCGATCTTTCCTAACATTCCACGATTCCTCATCTTAGGTACGGTAGCTAGTATCTTAGCTGGAATTGGAGCAGCGCTACTCGTAGAAAGGCTCGATAATGTCGTTCATTCACCTGATGAGTTGAAAGAAGCGACAAAGCTACCAATATTAGGCATAATTCCTTTCCAGAAAAACCTAGCTAAGAATCTAGCAGGTGAAGAAACGAATCAGAGGCAGGAGAACAGTAGGTCGCGTTCCAACAGAAATGCTTATGGCTACCACTATTTCCCTTTCATAGAATCTTTCCGATCGCTGTATACTAACATCGGCTTTTTAGGTTCCGATACACCGATCCACTCTCTCGTCATCAGTTCTTCCGTCCATGCTGACGGTAAATCTACTATCTCAACTCACTTAGCCCAAGCAGCAGCAGCAATGGGACGTAGGGTGTTACTAGTCGATGCAGATCTACGCCTACCGCAGATTCATCACATTCTACAATTATCCAATGACACTGGATTGAGTAATGCAATTACAACTAACGTACCAGTTGCCGATTTAATTCAGCGATCGCCTGCCTGGGAGAACTTGTTTGTTTTAACCGCAGGGCAAATTCCTCCCGATCCTACCAAACTGTTATCCTCTCACAAGATGCGCAACATCATGGAGCAGTTGCGGCAGCAGTATGACTTAGTAATTTACGACACTCCACCACTATTAGGTTTAGCAGATGCGAGTTTGCTGGCTCCTCTAACCGCAGGAATTGCGATCGTCACGCGGATGGATAAAACTGACCGTGCGATGCTCATGCAGACCCTCGACCAATTAAAACTATCTCGCACTCAAGTTTTAGGTGCAATTTGTAACGGGGTGAAAGATTATAAAGTCACATCTTCTTACTATCACTACTACTATCAACCTCGGACTCGGGTAGCAGAATAGTTTCATTTTGGATGCACCGTTTTTAGATTTTGGCTTGTGGAGTGTGCTACAGAATTGAATTTGCTCGACTATGTTACCGCACTCCACTATTACTACCATGATGAGGAGCTAGAGCAATTAGATCTTCCACGTTATGCAGGATAGTGTTGCAAATAATATCGAGTGGTAGATCGCAAGCATTGTGTCCGAAAGGTTCTTCAATTTCGGAGCCGATTTGTTCAATACTTAATAAGACGAAGCTAACAAAAGTAATAATGCTACTGGTAAACCAATTTACTTCTTTTACAATTTCTAGAGGAATAACAAGGCAATAAACTAAAACCAAGTTTTTCAAAATCAATGGATAAATTAAAGGCAGGGGTGTTTTTAAGATACGTTCGCAACCTCCTAAAATATCTACTAGCTGGTCTAATAATTTTTGCAATGATGTTAACTGATAAATATTCAAGCGTTCGCAATCGTGTTGCTCTTGCAAATAATCTCCAATCCAGAAAGCAATTTGTAGGGGCGGATGGTTTGTATATTTCAATCGAAAAAACTGAGTTTCTGCTACTAAAACGCCAAGCTCATCAGTGACGTGTTCGCCTCTCAAATGTAACTTCATTGCTACGGCAAAAGCCACAATTAATCTTAGAGTGTACTCTTTCTGTACGCGGTCTTGGGTTGACTTCTCTTTGACTCCAATCCACAGATCGCGAGTTAAGTTGCGCACTGTATTTACTAAACTTCCCCATAGCTTGCGCCCTTCCCAAAACTTTTCATGGGCTGTATTAGTACGAAAGACTAATAGTAAAGGTAAGCCAATATTGAAAATTAAAACTGCCCGCGTAATTGCATCGCTCTCTTCTGGTATTGATACAGGAATCCCAAAACTATAAAGTACAGATATCAAAAAGCCATAGCTACCTAAAACAAGTACCCAAGGCAAGACACCAGGAAAAACGGCTTGAGTTAAGCGAAACACAATTTGAAACCGATTTAAGGTTTCTCCAGTATATAATCGATACTTTTCCGCAAATTTGCTGTTAGCTTTTTTAGGTTTATCGCGGCGATCGGGCGGCTTTTGCTTAAACTTGGATAGCAAAGTTTGAGTTTGAGAGTAAACTATTATATTACAATCTTTCAGCAAAAAACCTTTCTCGGTTTTTGCACCCATTTGTCCGATAATTTTCGCCACCCACTGATGATAATTTTCCTGAGCTTGTTCTAGCTTTTTATAGACATGGGGCTTTAATGTGAGGGTAACTATTTGACCATCTAGATCGATTTCAAACTGCTTCCAGCCATTAGCAATAGTTCTCACATTATCTGGTAGGCGATCGATCTTGACAGTTAGTTCTAGCTTACCTGGTGTGGACATAGCTTTTCCGGTAGGGTAGATGGGTTGATAATTTTGGTCATGAGTAATGGGTGGTTAACGGTAAACGCTACGCTACACTCCGTGAAGACAGTTGACAGTTGACAGTTGACAGTTGACAGTTGACAGTTGACAGTTGACTGATAACTGATAACTAGAATGCAACCGTAGCATCATGTTCTTTGTCTTCTGTTGCTGGTTGTTGTGCTGTTGTTGGAATGTTGCCATCGAGGCGCATGACAATTTGCGCAATTTGAGCTAGTTTTTCCTGTAATTGTGCCTGTTCCAAAGCAAAACCTACATCGATCGCGACTTGAGTACAGAAGTCGATTTCAGTTTGCTGCCATTCCCTGAAACCAAAGCATTGATGGGCGACTAACAAGCCGAATAGCTCATCTTGCATCAGGATAGGTGCTATGAGGCTACTCTTAACGGCAAAGCGTTCTAAATTATGAATGCAGCGATCGCTGAGTCCAGCAGTGTAAATGTTGTTCATAGCACGAGCGTAACCAATTTGCTCGTATGCAGTACGATTGTTCCGCCACAAAGGATCGTCAAGACGATGATTTAAAGCTTGAGGTAAGCCAGGGGTAACTGATTCAGCTATAACTGTGCTACCGCGATCGCAGCGATAAACTATCACGCGCTCGGTTTGTAGGGCAGATTTGAGTTCGTCTGTCACAGTTGTTAAAATCTCGGACTGTACGCGCGATCGTCGCAGCTGTAACGCTATTTGTTGCCGCATCTGTACTTGCTTGGCTGCTGCGGCTCGATACTCTAGCAGTGCTACCCGATCTAGTGCCAAGCCAATTTGAATGGCAATCTGCTCGAATAAATCGCTCTCTATTGGTTGCCAAGTACGGGGTGCATGACACTGATGGGCAATTAGCGAACCTACGAGTTTGCCGTTACTCACAATTGGCGCAACTAATTGAGCTTTGATGGCAAACTGTTCTAAGGCATCAATTCGATCCATCGCCAGTCCAGCAGTGTAAATGTTGGCGATCGCGCGTACTCCCCGATTGTCTCTCTGTTGAATCTCACTTTCGCACCTATAAAAGCGATCGATAGGGTGATTTAGGGTTTGAGGCAAACCAGGAGCAACTGATTCTGCTACAACAATGCCGCTACCATCTGTCACAAAACGATAAACTAATACCCTGTCTGCCTGAAATACCTGTCTCACTGTAGTGGTGACAGCATCAAACAGATCGGAGGATGAGTGCGCTTGCTGCACTATCTGAGTCATTTGTTTTAATCTCTGGGCATACTCCACAGCAGATTGCTGCTCTTGTTTTGAGATATTGTGTTGCAGGATCGAGCTGACTAAAGTAGCAAGTTGTTTAAACAACTCGATCTCTTCTATCTGCCAGTGACGAGGTGCATCGCAGTGATGGGCAATTAGCAAACCTAGCAGTCCATTGTCGCTTGTAATTGGTACGACTAAACTTGCTTTAACTGCAAATTGTTCCAAGGTTTTGATGTGACAATCAGTCAAATCCGCAGCATAGATATTAGCGATCGCCCGCATCCGTCCGTCACTATATTGTTGTGCGTAATATTCTCGGAAACAAGGATCGTCAATCTGGCAACCGATAGCGGTGGGAAATTGAGCAGTCACCGATTCTGCTACTATCGTGCCACTCCAAGTACGATCGAAACGATAGACGAGTACTCGATCGGTTTGGATTGCTTGTCTAATTTCTAGCAGTAGATTGTCTAAACAATCTTCGCGATTGAGCGATTGAATCGCGATCGCTAAAATTCTGTTGAGAATTTCTCGATCTCGCAAGTCAGTTTGCTTGCGAGTTTGGCTCACTCCGCAACTATTTGAAATCTCAATATCAATAGATGATTTTCTAAAGTTACGATAGATATTACGATAGGTAAGACTGTACTTATCCGTGGCAGTTTTGGGAGCGAACTCGAAGGAATTTGCCTCCATTTCATCAACCTCAAGAATTTCTCTATTACTAGAAAATACAAAACTTAACGTTCTCGTCAACAGTAGTTAGATAAAGCGCTAGGTTCAATCTGTCTACTACTACTAGCTACTATCTATACCATTCTAAATTTCACCGCTTTTGAGGGAATGTCTGAGTTTAGGTGTTATTTCTGCTAAATTTTGCAGTTTTTAGTAGGTTGACGAGTAGATAAATATTACTACAAAGCTTAGCTTGGTATAGCTTTTGTTGGCATAGCCTTTCAATCGAGCCAGGATTGAGTTAATTATTTAGTATATTCAGCGTGACAAAGTTGCGATCGCATAGAACAATATAGTTAAATAACTAACTTCGTTGAACTAAAATAATTTCAGTATTTTCCGTAAAATTTTGTGTATAAAAAGTGTTTTTATTAGCTCGAATTATCGAAATATTTATACAACTGATAAAAAGACTAAACTCCGAGCGAGAGCTGCTAAGTTTATCTGTAAAAAATTTTACTGGTATTAAGTATTAAAAAACACTCATCTTTTGCAGTCACTGGATCGGTCGTCAATGAGTTGTCAGAAATTAAAGTTATCTATCCCAACCCCTAATATCTCTCGCGATCGGCGATAACTGATAACTGACAACTGATAACTGTCATACAATTGACCGTTAGCTATCTTTATGTTAGGAATAGCTACTTGTGCTAATGCACCCGAATCCCTGCTCGATCCTGACTCCTGCTGTGAAACGAAAATTTTGTTTGCTGCCAACTTCAGCATTATTATGGTTGCTAACTACAGCACCGTGGCTGACGTTCACTGCTGCTAATGCTCAACTTCAACCGCCTGTAACCCCACCTGTTGCGCCATCATCCGTACCGCAAAATGCCCCTAGCCTCCCCACTACACCAAATGGGCTACTTGCAGCAGGCGATCGCATCTCCTTAAACGGTCGCATTCTATCCGCAGCTTGGCGACAGTGGGAAGCGCAGCCAGCCACAAACAGAATTCAAACGACAATTAGCGATCTAGGATTGATGCAACTGGGGGTAGATTTACTGAATACTCAGGATGTGAATCGACAACCGATTCGGTGGTTCACGACTCCTGATACTCCACCACTCGTCTCAAGCATCTGGCACAGTGGCGCGTATCGTTATTTAGATCTATCTCAATTAGCAGCAAAAGTAGGTTGGCAACTGCAAAGCGAAGGTGACATTCTGCGAATTACTACGCCAGCCGCAAAGATTACAGCGCTGCGCCAGGGTAAACAAACTTGGGGCGATCGCTTGGTAGTAGATTTGGATCGCCCTACGCCTTGGCAACTAACGCAACAGCGTCCAGCCACTAAACCAAAAGTACCGCTTGCCGAACTCCCGGACGATCCAAAACAGCAATTACCATCTCAGGCAGTCTCCACTGTCTCACCTCCATATCAACAATGGAAAATTGCAATTGACGCTACTACAAACCCTGAATTAGCCCAGCACTTAAATGCCAATCTAGCGATCCAATTGCCAAAACAGAGTCAGATTTCACCGACTCCCCTAGTTAAATTAGGCACGAGTGCGAATCTCACGACGATCGATCTCAGCTTACCTGTGGGCATCTTTCCCCGCGTCAGTACCCTCAGCCAACCTAACCGCATCATTATCGATTTGCGCCCCGATCCGATGGTGGAACGCGATATTCTGTGGGCTAGAGGCTTGCGTTGGCAACAAAAGTATATTAATTTAGGTCGCGATCGCTTTCCCGTAACATGGTTAGAGGTCAATCCCCGCACTAGGGGACTTGCCCTCAGACCAATTTGGAGTGCAGCAAATTCTCTGGTTGGGACTGCCCCGATTTTGACCACCGCTCAACGTTACACAGCTGCTGCTGCTATTAACGCCGGATTTTTCAACCGCAACAACAAATTACCCTTGGGGGCAATTCGTCGGGAGGGGCGCTGGCTGTCTAGTCCAATTCTCAACCGAGGTGCGATCGCTTGGAATGATGCCGGACAGTTTAAAATCGGTCGCTTGCAACGCCAAGAAACAGCGATCGCTTCTACGGGGCAAAGTTTACCAATCGTCAATCTTAATAGCGGCTATATTCAAGCAGGAATTTCCCGTTATACCTCTGATTGGGGAACTACCTATACGCCCTTGACGAATAACGAAGCGATCGCGATCGTCCAAAATAATCAAGTTACTGCTAATCTTTCAGGCGGTTTAGCCGGAAAAACAGCCTTTCCCATCCCACTCAACGGTTACTTACTCGCATTCAGGACTGGTAGTACTGCTAACCTACTGCCTATTAGCACGCTGGTACGCTTGACGGATGGCACTGTTCCGACCGAGTTTGCCCAATACCCTCATGCAATCGGCGCTGGACCATTATTAGTTCAAAACCGCCAAATCGTTCTCAACGCCAAAGCGGAAGGATTCAGCGATGCCTTCAGCCGTCAAACCGCCGTGCGTAGCGCTATTGGTGTCTCGGCAACAGGTAACTTGCTCATTGCTACAGTTCACAACCGAGTTGGTGGGACTGGTTCTACTTTATGGGAAACTGCCAAGCTCTTGCAGCAATTGGGTAGTATTGATGCTCTCAATCTCGACGGAGGTAGTTCCACCAGCCTTTACTTAGGGGGACAACTCGTCAATCGCTCTCCTGTCACCGCAGCTCGCGTTCACAACGGGTTGGGAATTTTTCTAGAAAGTGAGTAGTGAGTGGTGAGAATGAGTCGCTAGCGGCTAGTGACTGGTGACTAGAATTACTTCCTTGTCCCCCTTGTCTCCTTTATCCTCCGACTCCCGACTCCGACTCCCGCAGTTAGCAAAAAGTTGCTAGATGAAGATTATTTAAAGCTTAACGACTAGTAAGTAAAGAATTGATGTAGCCCATACCAATCGGCAAGTTTACTGATGACACTCCTCGGAAGAAGTCTGCTATCTTGGGCTAAGGCTATACTCGACATATTATTGCTATTGCTGTGGTTATTAGTGTCACTGTCGTTTGCTTTGCTTCCTTTTATTTTTAAGAGTGGATAACAGTTATCAGGAGAAAAGTTCATGGTTCAAACTCAAGAAACTTCCCAGGCTCACGCACCTACTCTACCGATTCCTGCCGCAGTTGCCCCTAAAAGCATTGCCGCTACGGAATTACGCCCTTGGGGTTCTTTTACGGTATTAGAAGAAGGGCGCGGATACAAAATTAAGCGAATTGAAGTTAAACCAGGGCATCGCCTCAGCCTGCAAATGCATCACCACCGTAGCGAACACTGGATTGTTGTTTCTGGTACTGCCAAGGTTTTGTGTGGCGATCGCGAAATTATGCTTTGTAACAACCAATCTACCTACGTACCTCAGTGTACCTCCCATCGTTTAGAAAATCCCGGCGCAATCCCCCTGATACTCATTGAAGTACAAAACGGAGAATACTTGGGCGAAGACGATATCGTCCGATTTCAAGATGACTATTCTAGGGGCTAGGGGTTAAGGATAGGGATTAAGGTTTAGTATTATACTCTTCATATCATCCTATTCCTGTACGGGCGGGTTCACCCGAAATACCTGTTAGTAGCTAAGTCTTTCAGTAAACCTGCCCCTACGACTCCCTGCTCCCTAGTTCAATGATTCAAATTAGTCCCTCTGCTGCTAAAGAAATTCAACGACTTCGATCTAAACAGAGCAACACCGACGCTTTCTTTCGTTTGCGCGTGCAAGCTGGGGGTTGCTCTGGTTTGTTTTATGATTTGAGATTTGACGAGGCAACAGAGCAGGGCGATTGCATTCTAGACTGCAACGGTATTGTTGTAGCGATCGATGCCGACAGCTTAAACTACATTCAAAATTTAAAACTCGATTATTCCGAAGACTTAATGGGTGGGGGATTTCGCTTCTCTAATTCTCAAGCGATCGCGACTTGTGGTTGTGGCAACTCTTTTAATGTAGGAGTGAGGAGTGAGGAGTGAGGGGAGAAGAGAGCTGAGGGAGCGATCGGGAGCTGAGGGAGCGATCGGGAGCTGAGGGAGCAACTCAAAATTCACGCATTCACGCATTCACGCATTCAAAATTTCCCTACACCCGACACTTCCCACACCTCCCACACCACGCGCCACTCCCTGACAACTGATAACCGATAACTGCTCGGCGCGTTTGACATAAATTTACTAAAATCGGTATAATCATAGATCGTTAAATTTAAGCAGCTAAAACTACGCGCTGTAAATCATGCCAACCATACAGCAGCTCATCCGTAACGAACGTCAAGTAGCGAAAAAGAAAACAAAATCCCCTGCTCTGAAACAATGTCCGCAACGTCGGGGCGTTTGTACAAGAGTATATACGACCACACCAAAAAAACCCAATTCAGCTCTACGAAAAGTTGCTAGGGTTCGCCTAACTTCTGGCTTTGAGGTTACGGCATATATTCCTGGTATCGGACATAACCTGCAAGAGCACTCCGTCGTCATGATTCGTGGTGGTAGGGTAAAAGATCTACCAGGCGTGCGGTATCACATCATTCGCGGTACTTTGGACACCGCTGGAGTAAAAGACCGCAAACAAGGACGCTCGAAGTACGGAACTAAGAGACCAAAGCAGTAAGGTAATTCTGCTGCTGACATCATTGCGGTTATAGGATTTTTTACTTTTTTTGAGGTGAGATGCCTAAAATCGGAATGAAAGTCAGCGCTAGCAGGCAAAATAACGGCATATCTAACTAGTAAACTTTACCTGTCGTCATAATAGCTAAAGCTTCGGCTCAGCAAAAGTGCGATCGCGGCAACGCAATAAACGGAGTTAGATTTTTCAACTGCCTTGTGCTAGTTACCTCAAAGCCACCATGCCATGAAAACTTAGTTCTGTTGTTGCCAACCCCAATCAAACTAAACGTAAAGAATAACTTATGTCCCGTCGTGCTGTAGCGCAAAAGCGCCCCATCCCTTCCGATTCCGTATACAACAGTCGCCTGATTAGTATGATGATGCGCCGCGTCATGCGCAGTGGCAAGAAATCGCTGGCAGCAAGAATCATTTATGATGCGATGAAAACAATCGAAGAGCGTACTGGCAACGATCCGCTGGAAACTTTCGAGAAAGCCGTGCGGAATGCTACACCTTTAGTAGAAGTCAAAGCTCGTCGGGTGGGAGGAGCAACCTACCAAGTACCGATGGAAGTCAGACCAGAACGGGGAACGGCACTAGCATTACGCTGGTTGATCCAATTTTCTAGACAGCGTTCCGGTCGTTCTATGTCTATGAAGTTGGCGAACGAATTGATGGATGCTGCTAATGAGACGGGTAGTTCGATCCGCAAACGGGAAGAGACTCACCGGATGGCTGATGCCAACAAAGCCTTTGCTCACTACCGCTACTAAAAAGTTGCTCGGAAAAAGTGATAAGACTAGGCAATATCCCCCTATTTTGGTGGCGGCTTTCCCTAAAAGTATAGAATCTTAACAGAGAGTAATATAGAGATACCTGCGGCAAAAACTACTCAAGGAGGTAGCTGTGGCACGTACCGTTCCGCTGGAAAAAATCCGCAATATTGGAATTGCGGCTCACATTGATGCGGGCAAGACAACAACGACAGAACGAATTCTGTTCTATTCTGGAATGATCCATAAGATCGGTGAAGTCCACGAAGGGACAGCGGTAACTGACTGGATGGCTCAAGAGCGGGAGCGCGGCATTACAATTACTGCTGCTGCGATCACCACCAACTGGAGAGACCATCAAATTAATATCATCGACACTCCTGGTCACGTAGACTTCACGATTGAAGTGGAACGCTCCATGCGGGTATTAGATGGCGTAATCACAGTCTTATGCTCCGTAGGTGGCGTACAGCCTCAAACAGAGACAGTTTGGCGACAAGCAGATCGGTATAAGGTGCCACGCATCATCTTTGTCAATAAGATGGATCGGACTGGAGCAGATTTTTACCGAGTATACAATCAGGTGCGCGATCGCCTCCGCACCAATGCAGTACCGATTCAGCTACCCATTGGTAGTGAAACCGACTTTAAAGGTCTGATCGATCTAGTCAAGATGTGCGCTTACATCTACGGCAACGATCAAGGTACGGATATTCAAGAAGTAGAGATCCCTGCCGATCTGCAAGAGCTAGCACAAGAGTATCGCACGAAGCTAGTTGAAGCAGTAGCAGAAACAGATGAAGCCTTGCTAGAGAAATATCTAGAAGGTGAAGAACTGACTGAAGCTGAAATCCGTAAAGGGCTGCGACAAGGCACAATTGCGGGAACGATCGTTCCCGTGTTATGCGGTTCTGCCTTCAAAAATAAAGGCGTGCAGCGCTTGCTAGACGGTGTTGTAGATTACCTACCAGCACCTACAGAAGTTCCGCCAATTCAAGGAACAACAGTCAACGGCGAGACAGTCGAGCGTTTCGCAGACGACAACGCACCGCTGTCAGCACTTGCATTCAAGATCATGGCTGACCCATACGGTCGCCTCACCTTCGTGCGCGTCTATTCTGGCGTGTTGAAAAAAGGTAGTTATGTCCTTAACGCTACTAAAAACAAGAAAGAGCGAATTTCTCGCTTAGTAGTATTGCGAGCAGACGACCGAATTGACGTTGAAGAATTGCGTGCAGGTGACTTAGGTGCGGCATTGGGACTAAAAGATACCTTGACAGGCGATACACTTTGTGACGACAGTGCGCCAGTCATTTTGGAATCTCTATTTATCCCAGAGCCAGTAATCTCGGTAGCAGTAGAGCCAAAGACCAAGCAGGACATGGACAAATTGTCCAAAGCGCTGCAATCCCTTTCTGAAGAAGATCCTACTTTCAGGGTTAGTGTCGATCCCGAAACGAACCAAACCGTAATTGCTGGGATGGGCGAACTCCACCTAGAAATTCTGGTAGACCGAATGCTCCGCGAATTTAAAGTGGAAGCAAACGTCGGAGCGCCACAAGTAGCTTATCGCGAGACCATTCGCAAGCACGTCACGAAAATAGAAGGGAAATTCATTCGTCAGAGTGGTGGTAAAGGTCAGTATGGTCACGTTGTCGTCGATCTAGAACCAGGCGAACCAGGCAGTGGGTTTGAATTTGTCTCCAAGATCGTCGGTGGTTCTGTACCCAAAGAGTACATCGGACCTGTAGAACAGGGGATGAAGGAAACTTGCGAATCTGGCGTACTAGCTGGGTATCCGCTGATTGATGTCAAAGCGACATTGACCGATGGCTCTTACCACGAAGTAGACTCGTCGGAAATGGCTTTCAAAATTGCTGGGTCAATGGCAATGAAAGCAGCAGTAGCAAAAGCATCGCCAGTGCTACTAGAGCCAATGATGAAAGTCGAAGTTGAAGTCCCTGAAAACTTCTTAGGGGATGTGATGGGCGACCTTAACTCTCGTCGCGGTCAAATCGAAGGGATGGGATCGGATCAAGGCTTATCCAAAGTGACTGCTAAGGTTCCGCTGGCAGAAATGTTTGGTTATGCTACAGATATCCGCTCGAAAACCCAAGGTCGGGGTATCTTCTCAATGGAGTTTAGCCATTATGAAGAAGTACCTCGCAACGTAGCTGAAGCAATTATTGCTAAGAGCAAAGGGACATAGATGGAGTTGTTAGCTGTTAGCTATTAGCTTTAGTTAATCTCTAATTGCTAATTGCTAATCGCTAATCGCTAATCGCTAATCGCTTTTAATAAAAAAGGAACCGAGAACTCATGGCACGCGCAAAGTTTGAGAGAACTAAACCTCACGTCAACATTGGTACAATTGGTCACGTCGATCACGGCAAAACCACGTTGACGGCAGCTATCACCATGACCCTAGCAGCTTTGGGTCAGGCGAAAGCTAGAAAATACGACGATATTGATGCAGCTCCAGAAGAAAAAGCACGGGGTATCACCATCAATACCGCTCACGTAGAGTACGAAACCGAAAACCGCCACTACGCTCACGTAGACTGCCCGGGACATGCTGACTACGTGAAGAACATGATCACGGGTGCGGCGCAAATGGACGGCGCGATCCTGGTAGTATCTGCGGCAGACGGTCCTATGCCCCAGACTCGCGAACACATTCTGTTAGCAAAACAGGTAGGAGTTCCCAACATCGTCGTTTTCCTGAATAAGGTAGACATGGTAGACGATGAAGAATTGTTGGAACTCGTAGAACTAGAAGTACGCGAACTGTTGAGTTCATACGATTTCCCTGGCGATGATATTCCCATCGTCAAAGGTAGCGGGTTGCAAGCACTGGAAACAATGATCAAAACTCCTACAACTGCGCGGGGTAACAATGAGTGGGTTGATAAAATCTACGAATTGATGGATGCAGTCGATAGCTACATTCCTACTCCAGAACGGGATATTGATAAGCCTTTCTTGATGGCAGTAGAAGACGTATTTTCGATCTCCGGTCGCGGTACTGTTGCAACTGGTAGAATCGAGCGCGGAAAAGTCAAGGTTGGTGAAACCGTCGAATTGGTTGGAATCAAAGGCACTCGTAGCACCACCGTTACTGGTGTAGAAATGTTCCAGAAGACCTTGGATGAAGGTATGGCTGGTGACAACGTAGGCGTGCTGCTACGGGGTTTGAAAAAGGATGAAATCGAGCGCGGCATGGTCATTGCCAAGCCTGGTAGCATTACCCCTCACACTCAATTTGAGTCTGAGGTATACGTGCTGACAGATAAAGAAGGTGGTCGGAAGACACCTTTCTTCGCTGGCTACCGTCCACAGTTCTACGTGCGGACGACAGACGTAACTGGTACAATTGCGGCATTCACTGCTGACGATGGTAGTGCTGCTGAAATGGTGATGCCAGGCGATCGCGTCAAAATGACTGTAGAATTGATCAACCCGATCGCGATCGAGCAGGGAATGCGCTTTGCAATTCGCGAAGGCGGTCGTACTATTGGTGCTGGTGTTGTTTCTAAAATTGTGAAGTAGAACGACCAGCTATTAACTTAGAGCAGAAAAGCTAAGCCTAATGGGGTATAATGCTTTTCTGCTCTTTTAACTGAATTGTAATAGTTGACGGTTGACAGTTAGCTGTTAACTGTCAGCCGTCAACACGAGTATTCCAAAGCTCAAACAAGATTACTCAATAAACCGAACCAAGAAAACTAAAAATGGCTACCCTTCAGCAGCAAAAAATCCGCATCCGCTTACAAGCTTTTGACCGCCGCTTACTCGATACCTCGTGCGAGAAGATTGTTGATACGGCAAACCGGACAAACGCTACAGCTATCGGTCCAATTCCTCTACCTACAAAGCGCCGCGTTTATTGCGTGCTGCGATCGCCCCACGTTGATAAGGATTCTAGAGAGCATTTTGAAACTCGCACTCACCGCCGAATTATTGACATTTACCAACCTTCTTCTAAAACAATTGACGCTTTAATGAAACTCGACTTACCTGCGGGTGTAGATATTGAAGTCAAGCTTTAACACGCTCGCTTAAGTTGTAAAATGCTCGTTGAGTTGCTGACAGTTGACAGTTAAACGTCAACCGTCAACAGTCAGCCGTCAACTGTTAACTAATTGTAAACAAATCCGTTAAAGTAAAAACAGGATGCGCAGTTACCGTTTTTACGAATAGACAATGACATCTTCTTCTCAAATAGCGGTGCGAGAACTCCCACTGTTTCCATTGCCAGAGGTAGTGCTTTTTCCCAATCGCCCCCTACCTCTACACATTTTTGAGTTCCGCTACCGAATTATGATGAATACAATTCTAGAAAGCGATCGCCGCTTTGGGGTACTATTGTGGGACCCCGTGCAAGGTCAACCTGCTAGAGTTGGATGCTGCGCTGAAATTATTCAGTATCAGCGTTTACCCGACGACCGGATGAGAGTAGCTACTCTCGGACAGCAGCGGTTTCGGGTTTTGGAATACGTGCGAGAAAAACCTTACAAAGTTGGTTTGGTGGAATGGATTGAAGACAATCCACCGCAAAAAGACCTTAGACCAATGGCACGAGAAGTAGAGCAACTGCTGCGAGATGTAGTCAGGCTATCTGCTAAATTGACAGAACAGGAGATAGATTTACCAGAAAATATTCCCGATTTACCTACAGAATTATCCTACTGGGTAGCCAGCAATCTTTACGGTGTTGCGGCAGAACAGCAAACACTATTGGAAATGCAAGATACGGCGGCGCGGCTAGAGCGGGAAGCTGATATTCTTAAGTCTACGCGCAATCATTTAGCAGCAAGAACGGTGTTGAAAGATACTTTTGAAGCTTGAGAAGATCCCCCCAACCCCCCTTCAAAAGGGGGGCTTTCAGATCCTCCTAACCTCAATTTCAAAAGGGGGGCTTTCAGATCCCCCCAACCCCAATTTAAAAAGGGGGGCTTTTAGATCCCCCCAACCCCCCTTAACAAGGGGGGCTTTTTTAGAGCCATTCTTGGGTTGCTTTTGTTTCAGCTTGGATTAAATTCGCTTTTAATTTGTCCCAGTCAAGTTGACTGGAATTGGACATATTTTGGCTCAAAAGTCCTGCTTGTAGGAATAACACTCGCGTACAAAATTGTTTAGCCAATTCGAGTTGATGATTGACCATTAATATTGTTGTTTGACTGCTATTTGCTAGTTGGATTAATACTTCGATTAAATGAGATGCTTTACCTGCATCCAAAGCAGAAGTTGGTTCGTCGAGTAAAAGAATTTTAGGTTGGGTAACTAAAGCACGGGCGATCGCAACGAGTTGTTTTTGTCCGACTGAAAGTTGTAGTTCTGTCTTTTCTAGCCAGTCTTCAGGGATATTTAGCCGTTCCATCCAGTAGGCAATTTGCTGCTGAATTTGCGATCGCGGCATTTTGCGTAAAATCAAAGGATATTGCAAAGCTTCTCTGACTGTCATTCCCAATAGTTTTGATTCTTGCATCACCAGCGTCACTTGCTGGCGCAGTTGAATTGTAGGAATTTGACGATATTCCTTGTTTTCTAAATAAACCAATCCGGCTGTAGGTTCGTTAAGACGGTTGATGACTCGCAATAAAGATGTTTTTCCTGCCCCAGAAGCACCGATAATTGCAATGCGATCGCCTGAGAACGCTTCAAAGGAGATATCCTGCAATAAGTACTGAGAACCTATTGTTGCAGCTAGGCTGACTCCTTCTAGTCTTAATTGTGCTGTTCCCTCACTCCTCACTCCTCGCTCCTTACTCCTAGTTAAATGCGATCGCAGTGGTAACTGTCCAGGCATCAACTAATAATAACAGCAGAGTAAATACCAACAAAATTAAGTACATCCAAGGCTGTGATAGGGGAATTACACTTGTGGTGTCAATTCCAGTTTTTGCTTGCACTTCCCGCACCAATTTGGCAAATCCAGCCACCCGCATCGGTAATAAATAAGCTTTTCCTTCTTGGCTGAGGAAATAGTATACGAGTCCGCCTTGTCCGGTAGTACGGGGTTTTAACTCTTTTACCTCCGACCAAGATAAAGACCAACCGCGCCGAAACCATTGAGGAACCCATAGGGGATATGTTACCTGAATTCCTTGGTCATCTAGTATGACTCGTTCGCTGAGAGCGGCGTATAGGGCAATGAAACCAATGCCAATCCCGATCCACAACCAGATTGGAGGAACTGGTGCGGCTGTCACCTTTGCTAAAAATGGTAATGGTATTGTCAAAGCTACGTATAGACTCAGCAGTGTTATCCGAATTAAAGGTGAGAGACGGAAAATAAAAGTTGAGTTATTGGCTAATGCGGTCACGGTTCTACTACAAGTAGTTTTTGCTCTTATTTATTATGAGTGAATTTCAGATGTCGTGCGATCGCACGGGGATCGAGCGATTAGTAATATACTGAGCGAATACGAAAACGGTTCTCTCAGTAAAGGTAGAATTATCGAATTTCAAATTAAGGTTTAAATTTAAACTAACAGCGTTGCAAAAGAGTTAAAAACAACACGATGCGATCGATTGTCTGTCGCAAAACCGATCCAGGTTGGTCGGATTGATTGACAATAATACTAAAAACTAAAGGCTCGTAATTGGGAGGATTGATATATCCAGACAAGGCAACAACACCACTCATCGTCCCTGTTTTTGCTAAGACAATTCCTTGTGCAGTTGTACCTTGAAAGCGACTTTTCAAAGTACCACTTACACCAGCGACGGGCAAAGAGGTACGATATACAGAGGCAAGGGGTGAATTTGCCATCGCTCTAAGAGTTTGGGCGATCGCAACTGGACTAGCTAAATTTTGCCGCGATAATCCCGATCCATCTGCCAGCACGTAACCCGTAGGATCGACACCCAAGGTAGTCAAAGTCTCTTTGACATTCTGCAAGCCAATTTCAGCCGTCGATCGTGTCGTAGGCGTTAGCTGTACCCTCACTCCCAGTATTCTCAGTAAAGCTTCAGCATAGAGATTGTTACTCTGTTGATTTGTCTCCACTAATAACTCTGATAGCGGTGGCGAGGCGACAAATGCGATCTCCCGCCATCCGAGGAAAGACTGTCGATCTTGTTGTTGCACTAACTCGTCACCAGGTGATAACGTAATTCCTGCTTGGGCAAGACTGCGCTGAAAGTGACGTAAAAAATGCGCTTTTGGATCGACAACCGCTAAATTTATTGATTCAGATGGTGCATCAATTCCCATCTTTCCGGTGACTTTGAGTATTGCTGCGCCTGAGTCGCGGCTGACGTTAAGCGAAGATTTAGCTGCGGGAACGGCGATCGCTTCATTTTCAATCTGCCATTGCATACCCTCCCTCAAGTCAGACCAATTGAGGCGTAGGGGTTGACCGACTTGTTGTGGTATTGCAGTTAACTTGACAGTATTTTGATTCAGAATCAAACTATTGACGGGTGCGCCATAGTCTGCATGTATATCTTCCCATTGCCAGCTGGGGTTAACGATCGCACCTTGAAAATAATTATCTTCTGCCACTAACTGACTGATGCGGTGAATTTGCTGCTGTTTTAGCTGTTTTGCTAATGCTTGCAACTGGATGTCGGTTAAGCTAGGGTCGCCGCGACCGATAACTCGTAAACCACCGGCGATCGTGGGATAAACAGAAGTGCGAATTTGAAATTGCGAACCCAGTCTTTGCAAAGCGGCAGCGGTTGTGAATAGTTTGACGTTAGATGCTGGAATGAAATAGTTGTGAGCGTCCCGACTGTAGATCGGATCGCCGCGATTCACGGTTTGGACTAGAATCCCCCAACGGGCGCGATTGAGTTGGGGGCGATCGATCGCGGTGGCGATCGCTGTTTCTAATTGAGCCGGACAAATGGCAGTTGTTGCGTTACGTAAAGGCTGCTGGACAATTTTGAAGGATGCATTTAAAGATGCATGTGGTAAAGATGTGTGTGGAATCTTATTAGCTATGGCTGGTAGCATCAAGTAGATCTGAGCGTTGGCAATTGTTAGCAGTAGGCTAACTGGTTTGACAATATCCCTAAGAGCAGATTTCATCATGTTTTTGCTGATACATATTGTACGATTTACTTAATCTCCGACCCGTATAATTACTGCCGACTGCGTGTAGACGATGAAATGCGTACAGACGACTAAAACTATATGACTAAAGTACAAATTGCTAAACCATCGCCTGACAAAAAGACTCTTAGCATACCAAATATGGCTCAAAGCAGCGATCGCGAGAGTAAAACGTACTTTTTATTGGCGATCGCCTTGGTTATTGGGATTTGTAGCGCCATTATCGGCGGATTATTATTTGACCAGTATTTAAAATTATTCTCCACCACTCAAATTGACAAAGGCAGCGATCGCGACTTAATGTCCGTACCACCTGCAACAAAAGTTCCAGCAACCAACTTAGTCCAAACAGCTTTTGGTAATCAAGTCCAAGTCACGATTATTGCCGTCAAAAGAATCCCTGGCAAGCCAGATGAAGTTAACGTGGAAATGCAGATTGAAAAACTTACAGATACGCCACTTATAGAAGGTACGATTAGCATTGGTTCGACTATGGCAAGCAATTCCGAAACCAGCGAATTCTATCGAGCCACTGATTTCATGCGGCGATCTTCAGGTAGAATTTCACTCAGTAAACTGCGTCAGGATAAACCCATCGATGCTTATGTCGTCCTCGACGTACCGCAGGGAGTCACGACAATCGATCTGTTTGTCGATCAAACTACGCCGTTTAAAAATGTGCCGATCGCGGCTGCAAATCAATTTACTAGAGTAGTTTCTCGCGCGGCAACTTCTAGCGAGACAGCAATGCAGGCGACTGGTAGCTTGATGATGCAACCAAACGGCTTGATTCGTAAAGCTTTGGATAATAAAGCGCAAGTCCAAGTCATTTCAGCACAACGCTTGAATAACCCCGAATTGGCAACTCGCAATGTTGTGAATGTCAAAATGCGGATTTGGCGACTGGGTACAAAACAGCCAAATTTTCAGGACGTAATTACCGTCAGCGCCACTACAGCCCGTAACCCCGAAACTAGCGAGACTTACAGAGCCTTTGACTTTCTAAATCGGGCAACTAATCCAGTGTTTTTATTTTATCTGCGTCCGCAAACTTACACGGATGCTTATGTTTGGTTGCAAGTACCAGAGGGAGTTAATACTCTCGATCTTTTTATCCCAGAGACGGGAACGTTTAGAAATGTACCGATTAGTCATAATTAGCGGGAGTCGGTAGGGGCGCACAGCAGTGCGCCCGTACTAGGGAGTCGTGAAGCATAAACCAGGTTTCTACTATATTTATTAGCTGAATCGCACGCCAACAGCTCTAATTGTGGGGCATAATGGGCGATCGCATTTTCATTCAGCACTAGCACAAAGATTGACAACGATAGACTATGAGTAATTTTTTATCTGGTATAGCTGTTATACTCTCAATTTTGGCGTTGGGTTTTAGTGGCTTCACTGCCTATCAAGTGTTTACGCTACAAGAAAAAATTGCTGCTATTAGCAATAACGCTAGCACTGGTACATCAGGAAATGCTCAACCAGAGACAATAGCACCAGTATCATCTGCTGCACCCGATCCCGCAGCAACACCCGCTGCTACAAATGGAATTCAACCAGGACAATTCGTCCAGTCTGCTATTGGCAATAAAGCGAAATTAGAGTTATTAGCTGTCAAGCGAATCGCAGATCCAGAGGCAAAAACTCGCGATGTAGTCAACGTACAAATGCGCCTTCGTCGCCTTGCATCTGAAGTCAACCCTAACGATGCAATTGATGTAGCGGGTACAAAAGCCCGCAATCCCGATACTAGTGAAACTTACGAACCAGTAGGCTATAAGCGATCGTCAGGTAGCATTAATTTGTATTTTGTGCGCAGAAATGCATCCTCAGACGCTTATGTCTGGTTGAGAATACCGGAAGGTGTGACGACAATAGATCTTTTTATTCCAGATACAGGTGCATTTAAAAACGTGCCAATTACAAGTTAAATCTACTTTTTTGAATCTGCTCAGTGGTGTAAGGAATGCCAGCTCTAGCTGCAATCATCTTGATTCTAAAGGTGTAGAATAAACGTTTTATTCAAAAAAACTCGATTTCTAGTATATTTTCCTGATATTTGCTTATTTTATCAGAAAACTTCAGTATTCTAACGGATGAGTATCTATTTACTCATTGTCTATTAATAGAACAGTCAATTGGTATGAGATATACGGCAACTGAATAAAAAGTCAGTTTTGATTCTGGCTAATTTTCTATTCAAGATGGAATTATTGCTGCTATCAAACTTTTGTTCTTTCCGAACTCAAGTTGACATATCTCATATTCATTATTTCTGTAAGTAGTAAAACTTACCCAAGGAAAAATACATGAACTTGCAAAAAAAAATCTCTGTTATGGCTGCTGCCTCAATTGTAGGCATTTTTGGTATCGCTTCTAATGCTATGGCAGGAGAAGGCGGTGCAGCTGGTAGTGCTGCGTTTACGATAAACGCTACCACAAGTAAGGTAGACAGTGTTGCTGTTGCCGCAGCAGTTGGGAAAAACAGTGCTTTTGCTGGCGCTGCTAGCTTACCATCCTTTGGCATGAACGTAGCAGTATCTCTCGGTTCTGCCAGTCAAATCGATCCCACATTCAATCTGAGTAGTGGAACAATAGTTATCGACGATAATACAGATACCCAGATTAGTTCATCGCAAAACAACAATTTAGATTCACCTCATGCTGTTAAAATTGGTAGCGCATCTGGTGACGAAGTTGTAGATTTTGGTGATAACGTTGTTCCAGAGTAATTCTGAATAACTTTCTATTAGCAATTATTGAGCAATCAAAGAGCGATTGCTGTTCGATCGATTTATTCTATTAGAGATGCAAGCATTTGCATCTCTTTTTTAGCGATTATTTTTTCCACTATTGTTTACCTAGATTAATGATTTAGTAATAATAATTCATTGGTTATTTGAAAGTATTTTTATTGACATGGGTACTTTACTGATACCAACTATATCCGTCAAAGGTAATAGTTTTTTGATTATTAATATGAATGAACTAGAGGGTGTATGGAAGATCGATCCAAAGCAAACTTTGTAAAAATCTCAAGCAGCCAAATCTCTACAGTTTTACGTTCTATACGTTTTATTCAATTGGTAACTGGAACGCTTTTATTTACTACTATCGCTCATCTCAATACCCTAAATGCCTTAGCTCAATCTTCTATATCTGAAACAAAATTGGCTGCCGATCGCCCAATAGTAAATAAACTCTTACATAAATTAAGCTCGAGAAAAACTAAGTCAAGTTTTATTATTTCACCTCATAAGGTTAGCGATCGAGAAATTCATCCCTTCACAACTACTATTATTCTTAACGAGCTGCCGATAAATCACTTAACAGACTGGCAAACGCGCTCTTGGTTGGAGTTTGGCGATCGTTTTAGCGATAATTTCGTATTTCACGGTTTAGTAAAAATTAATAGTGAAATTCAGGAAAGCTTGGCAAAAAATAATATTTTTACTATCGAGCAAACTGGGCAATACATACAAATACATTCAATTAAAAAGTTGAGAGAGGTAACTGTTTACAGAAAACAGCCTCAAACTATGACGGGAATGGAAATGCAGATGAGCTTAGTTGCTGCTTGTTTATTTCCAGACTCTACTTCTGGCGATATATGCAGTTATACTCCAGGTCTAATTACAGATAGAAATAGCATCGATCGAGATTTCTTAGTACCTACTCAACTTCTGCAAACATCTGAGGTAGGTGAGATTGTGAAGCCAGAAACGCTAGCTGTAATTATGCAACCAGGGTTTCAAATGGGAACCAAAGATCAGCAACTTGGATTAGATTTCTATTTTCCTAATGCAGGTACGTATACGAGCGATCGCCAAGCTGAAAAATTGTCGATTACTCGTACAGAAACAATAGACTACAAACCAGGATTAACTTTTTCTAGAGTCAGACAAATTATTAAAGCCAACGATCGAGAAGCAGCACTTGGTTTGACTATTCGCGGTTGGACGGGAATTTTAGACGATAAAAATACACTACTAAATTCAGCCATTCAATTTGGTACTGAGTTACTACCCGATGCTATACCTCAGATTAATGGTTCAACCTTCCAAGCTAATAAAAACGTTAACATCAACCTCTTTTTAGCGGCTAGAAATACTAGAGTTCCAGCCAATAGCTTTACCGCATATCATGCGGGAATCGGTAAAGCGGCTAGTCCAGCATCTCGTCATCAAAAACAGAGCGCTCCTAAAGCTCAGTTTAATAGTTTATGGGTTGGTATTTCTCCAGTTGTAAAACGACACTATAAGAATCACATTCGTTACATACTGTCTAGCGATCGAAGAATTGTAGCAGATGCGGCTGCCGAAGGTGGAGTTAATCAAAATATTGCTTTTGTTTCCGCAGTCAACAACGAAATTTTCTCCACGCCTACCTTAGAAAATTTTTATACACAAATTTATCTGAAAATTTTCGAGCAAGATGTCAATCTAGCTAATTCAACTAAATTAACTGAGGAAACGAGTTACTATCCTCATGTTAGCTTTAGCGGTAACCTGACAGGTTCCCGTAATGTTTTTAGATATTATACAGGAATAATTTTTGCCAAAGAACTGAAACCATACATCGGTTTAGACTACACCAAAAAAGCTCGTCATAATTGGAATTATCAAGCACTGGCGATCGGTTATATCAACCCCGATCGCGAATATTACAGCCATTTAGCTAGCAGCATCTCAAAAACATTTACTTGGAATAAAAATACTAATTTTGTCTTATCAACAGGATTTGACTATATCCTTGATGGAGACGATCGCATTGATGATGCAATCACCATCTCTCCTGAAAGCTCAGTGACTCTAGGAGCAGTGGCAAATGTTGGTGCGGTTTCATTTGGTGTAACTAATTTTTTTGGTGGTATCTTCCCTGAGTCAGTCGATAATACTCTTTTAACAACCTTAGCAGTTCAGTTTTCCAAGACTTTGCGCTTTTCGATTTATTTTTCACCCATCAATGAAAACTCTAGCCGTTCCCGTTATGGTGCTAATCTTCAGTGGCGGCTAGGTAAGCATAAAAATAGCCCCAGCTTAGCAGTCAACTGGAGCAAATACGAGTACGATTTTGGCGAGATCTCTGGACGAGATTTACAAACAAACGATGATATCTTTACCGTTCAGCTGCAAATTGGCTCTTAGTTGCGATCGCCAACTACCAACGACCCATTACCCATCACCCACATTAAATCTTCGTGCCGCATTCAGGACAGAAGTTATTGCTAGAGAGATTTTTCGCACCGCAATTGCTGCAATGCACCACCTCTAGAGCTTTTTCAGCTTTAGGTTGTTTGGGTAAACCCACCATTTGAGCGTTGCTCTTACCAGGAGGAACCATTGGGTAGCAGTTCTCTTCGCGATTGACATGCACGTCCATCAAGACGGGACCATCGTGAGCTAGCATTTGAGCGATCGCCATAGCTAATTCTTCTCGCGTAGAAACCACCATTCCTTTAATGCCATAGGCTTTAGCCAATAGCTCGAAATCTGGCATTGAAGGTTCCATATTCGAGGAAGAATAACGCTCCCCGTAGAACGCTTGCTGCCACTGACGTACCATTCCCTGCCAACCGTTATTGATGATTACGGTTTTGACATTAATGCCAAACTGTGCTAAAGTTCCCAGCTCTTGTAAATTCATTTGGAAACTCGCATCACCACTGATACATATGACTTCTTCATCTGGCAGCGCCACCTTTGCCCCCATAGCCGCAGGCATTCCAAAGCCCATTGTTCCCAAGCCAGCACTAGAGATCCAACGACGGGGACCATTTTTTAAGAATTGCGCCGACCACATTTGATGCTGTCCGACATCGGTTGTGTAGTAAGCATTAGGTGCTTGCTGGCTCAGTTCTACAATTACCTCTTGGGGTGAGAGGCGATCGGCATGACGTGGCACGATTAAAGGATAATCTTCTTTCCAACTCTCGATCCGCTTGAGCCATACTTGAGTTTGGCTAGGATTTTGACATCCCCCCGTTTCTTGGCATCGCCGTAACAACTCGACTAAAACTGTCCGCACGTCGCCCACAATTGGCACTTCTGGG